>CAZIIX010000341.1:0-2846 GCA_964539345.1 uncultured Actinomycetes bacterium
CGATCGTGCCGTGCCCGCAGGCGGTGGAGAACCCGTCCTTGTGCCAGAACAGCACGCCGAGCGCCGCACCCGGGTCGTCCGGCGGCACCAGGTAGCAGCCGTACATGTCGGCGTGCCCGCGCGGTTCGTGGCAGAGCAGGCGCCGGATGCGCTGCGCCTCGTCCGATTCGATCGCCGCGACCCGCCGCTCGGCGACGGTGTCCCCCGGCAGGTCGGGCGCCCCCGCGGTGACGATGCGGAACGGCTCCCCGGCCGTGTGATAGTCGGCCGTGGTGACTGCTAGTTGTACCGGGCTCATGAGGGCACCACCGTGATTGTTGCTGAGGGATACTGCGTTTCGCTCTGCGTCCCACCATGCCGAGCCGCCGGGGAAGTGTCCAGGGAGATCTCTGCCCGGCCGGTCGCGGGGAGCGCGGCAAAGTCTGCCGAGGCCAGTGCGACGATGGGCAGGAACGTGTCGTAGAGCTCGGCCGCCACCGCGGCTCCGAGCACCAGGATGGCGTCCGGTTCGGTGAGCACGATCGCCGCGGGGCCGGCGCCGGACCGGATCAGCTCCGCCAGCACCGACGAGGAGGACGACGAACCGCGCCCGGCCGTCATGGCCACGACGGCCCCGGACAGCGACGTCCCGCGCTGCGGATGGTGGGCGTCGATGACGTCGCCGTCGGCCGAGACCCCTCCCCAGAACGAGACCGGCTCGTCCAGGCGCAGCAGCGGGCCCGCTGCCGAGCCCGGGTGCAGCACCTGCGCGGCGAGCCGCAACGGCGGTTCACCCCCAGTCGGCGTCATCGCGAACGATCCTTCCCGCGCGGGCCGACGCGACGCAGTCGGCCATGGTGCCGATGGCCACGTCGACGCCGAGATTGCCCGGCGCGTACCAGGCCCACTTGCCGGAGTTGGTCATCACCGCGCGCGCGGTCGGCGACAGCACCGGGGTGACATACGTGCAGGTGTCGGTGACGATGCGTCCGCCGGCGGCCCGCAGTGCTGCGACGTGGCCGCGCGCCTCCGCCTCGGCGAGCACCGCCCGGCTGGTCGAGACGTACACCTCCACGGCCGGATGGAACGCGGCGCCGTCGCCGAGGTAGGTCGCCAGCCGGGCGAACTCGCTGACCGAGAAGTGCGGCGTGCCCAGGCTGACCGCGTCCAGCCGGTCGGTGCGCGCGGTGGTGAGCCGGTCCCGCGCCCGCCGCAGCATGGCCGCGGTGATCGTGGTGGTCGGCAGTCCGGCGAGGTCAATCCCGTCCCGCGCCTCCGGCGTGATGCCGACGACGTGGAACAGCGCCACTCCGCCCGCCGATGCCGCGGTGGCGGCCATCGCCTTGAGCTGGTCCTCGGTCGTCCCGCCGTCCTCCGGGTCGCCGGGCAGACCGGTCAGCGCCGCGACCCGGGTGCCGGCCAGGTCGCCCAGCAGCGCGCCCAGGGCGGCCCAGGCCACCTCGGAGTCGAAGACGTGGCGCGGGATCTCCCCGCAGTCGATCGCCAGCACCGGGCGACGCGCCTCGTCGGTGTGCAGCCCGCTGTCCGGGACGACGCCGGTGATGGCCGCGGCGATATCGAGGAAGTCGCCGTAGCGGTCGGTCCGCGCGCCCAGTACGGAATTGACGAACGCGATGGCGTTGGACTCGGCCCAGGCGACGTGCGTGCCGCGGGCCGGGCGGTGGGTGATCTGGTACGGCGCGCAGGTCCATGTCTGCTCGCAGCCCAGGTCGGCGTACGCCTGCATCAGCGCGTATCCGGCCTCGCGCAGTTCCGGGTCGGCGCGGACCACGGCGGGGTCCCGCAGGTCCAGGCTGCCCACGTTCAGCGTGGTGCGCACCGCGATGCGTCCGCCGAGCCCGACCAGCCGCTGGGCGAAGTCCAGTCCGGCCCGGCCGTGGTAGAGGCAGCCGTCCACGTGCGCGGAGTCGATGAACCGGTAGCGCGTGGTGCCGGTCGAGCGCGCGACGGCGTCGATCACCCGCATGGCCAGCGCGGCGGCCGGTCCGTCGCCGCCGGCCAGCAGCTCCCGCGCGCGTTCGGTCGCGGCCCGGTCAGGCTCCAAGGTAAGCGTCGATCACGCGGCGATCGGTGGCGAGCTCCGCCGCCGGTCCGGACAGTGTCACCTCGCCGGTATCGATGACGTAGGCGCGGTGGGCGATACCCAGTGCGGCGCGGGCGTTCTGCTCGACGAGCAGCACGGACGCGCCGGCCCGGTTGACGGTCTGGATGACCTTCATGATGTCGGCGACGATCAGCGGGGCCAGCCCCATGGACGGTTCGTCGAGCATGATCAGCTTGGGGTCGGCGATCAGCGCCCGGCCGACGGCGAGCATCTGCTGCTCCCCGCCGGACAGGGTGCCGCCCTGCTGGCCGCGCCGCTCGCCCAGCCGGGGCAGCATCTCGTACACGTCCTTGATGCGGCGGGCGATGGCCGCCTTGTCGTCGACGAGATACCCGCCCATCTGCAGGTTCTCGTGCACGGTCAGCCGGGAGAAGATGCGGCGCCCCTCGGGCACGTGGATGATGCCCATCTTGACCATGTCCCACGGTTTGCCGTTGGTGACGTCCTTGCCGAACGCCGTCACGGACCCGGCGGCGCACTTGACGACACCGGACACGGTCGACAACGTGGTGGTCTTCCCGGCCCCGTTGTTGCCCAGCACCGCGACGATCTCGCCGTCACCGACGGTCAGCGACAGCCCGGACAGTGCCTGGACGTGCCCGTAACGGACGTCGAGGTCGACGATTTCCAGCGCGTTCACGACTGCACCTGCCCGTCCGCTGCATCGCCGGCTCTGGTGTCGGCTGCGGTGTCGGCCGCATTCTCGGCCGCATTCTCGGCGACACTGCCGGCCACCTCTTCG
>CAZIIX010000342.1:0-2819 GCA_964539345.1 uncultured Actinomycetes bacterium
GCCTTGGCCTCGATGAGCAGGTCGGCGATCGATTCCGGCGTCTGCTCGGTGCCCTCGGCGATCAGTGTGTCGCCCGCATACAGCGACCCCTCGTCGAGGCGGACCTTGGTGCCGTCCTTGACGGCGCCGAAGACCCCGTCGCCGACCTCGTCGACCAGCGAGATGCCGGCGGCCAGCAAGATCTCCGGGCCCAGGTTGGGGTAGCGCCCGGACACCGACGGGGCCACGTTGACGACCGCGGTGACGCCGGCCGCGACCAGTGCGTCCGCGGTGGCCCGATCGATGTCGACCTGGTCGAAGATGACGATGTCTCCGTGCCCGACCCGACCCAATAGCGCCTCCGTGCTGCGTGAGATGCGCGCGACGCCCGTGACTCCGGGTAACGCTTGGGACTGGCGTGACAGAAGTTTCATGTCGTCATCGTCCCAGGTCGGGGCGCGGAACTACGGGATGTGAACACGGCGCGTCACGCAGTGGGCACAGAACCGGGTATGACGGTGGGCACGGCCGCGCCCGAACTGTGGCGGTGTGCGTCGCTGTCGGCGGAAGTCCGGCCTGCGCCGCCCGTGCCGCCTCGCTGTCAGGAGGCCATGACGTCCGATTCCTGCGCGGTGGCCAGCAGGTCGGCGGCGTGCGCGGTCGCCACGCGGCCGTCGGTCCCGCCGAGCATGCGGGCGAGTTCGACGGTGCGCTCGTCGCCGTCGACCGCGCGGACCGCGGAGGCGCCGACGCTGCCGTCCGCGTCGGCCTCCACTATGTAGTGCTTGTCGGCGAATGCGGCGACCTGCGCGAGGTGGGTGACGACGATGACCTGGTGGCGGCGGGCGAGCATGGCGAGCTTGCGTCCGATCTCGGTGGCGGCGCGCCCGCCGACACCGGCGTCGACCTCGTCGAAGACGAGCGTGCCCACCGGGTCGGCGCCGGCGAGGACGACCTCCAGCGCGAGCATCACGCGGGAGAGCTCCCCACCGGACGCGCCGCGGGCCACCGGCAGCTCGGGGGCCCCGGGATGCGCGGTCAGCAGGATCTCGACGTGGTCGATGCCGTCGGGGCCGGCGGCGCACCGCCGGCCGTCGATCTCGACCGCGTCCCGCGCCGAGGGCGACGCGTCCCGTGGGGTGACGGCGATGCGCAGCGCGGCCTTGCCCATCGCCAGGTCGTCGAGCTCGGCGGTGGCGGCCCTGCTCAGCGAGGCGGCGGCCGCGCTGCGGCGGCGGCTGAGGTCCGCGGCGGCCGCGGTCACCTGCCGGCCCAGCGATTCGGCCCGGTCCCGCAGCGCGGCCAGCGCCTCCTCGGAGCTGTCCAGAGTGTCCAGTTCGGCCGCGGCCTGCTGCGCCCAGGCCAGCACCGCGTCGATGTCCTCGCCGTAGCGGCGAACGAGGCCGCGCAGCACGGCCTGTCGTTCCAGCAGGGTCTCCAGCCGCTGCGGGTCGGCGTCGAGGTCGCCGATGTAGTGGGCGACTTCGGCGCCGACATCGGTCAGGACGGCCATGGCGCTGCGCAGGTCGTCGAGCCGTCCGGCCAGCTCGGGGTCGGAGCCCGCACCGGATTCCAGGGAGCGGATGGCGGCCTGCACCAGGCCGGCGGCGGAGGGCTCGTCGTCACCGGCCGGGTCGTCCGCCAGGTCGGCGGCGCCGGTGAGCGCGGCCAGCGCACCGTGCGCCGCGGTGCGGAGCGCATCGGCGTCGTTGAGCCGCCGGATCTCCGCGACCAGGGCGGCGTCCTCGCCGGGTCGTGGCTCGGCGCGTTCGATCTCCTCCAGGCCGAGCCGCAGCACCTGCTCGCGTTGGGCGCGTTCCCGGGCGCGGCCGACGCGGTCGTCGATCTCGTCCAGCACGGCAAGCCATTCGTCCCGCGCGGCGCGATAGGTCTCCAGCTCGGTGGCGACGTCGGCGAATCCGTCCAGCACGGCCCGCTGCGCCGCGGGCCGCAGCAGCGACATCGCCTCGGCCTGGCCGTGCACGGTGACCAGCGATTCGGTCAGCGTGCCCAAGGCCGACACCGGCGCGGAGCGCCCGCCGACGTGGGCCCGGGATCGCCCGTCGGACGAGACGGTTCGGACGGCGAGCAGCGACCCGTCGTCGTCGACGTCCCCGCCGAGCGCTTCGGCGGCGGCGGCGAGATAGTCGGCCTCCCCGTCGCGCGGCACGAAGCGGGCCTCGACGACCGCCTTCCTCGCGCCCGCCCGCACGCGCCCGGAGTCGGCCCGTCCGCCGCAGACCAGGCCGAGCGCCGTCACGACCATCGTCTTGCCGGCGCCGGTCTCGCCGGTGACGACGGTGAACCCCGGCGCCGGCTCGAGGACGGCGTCCTCGATCACCCCGAGGCCCGAGATGCGCAGCTCCCCCACCATGGCCGTCACCGTAACGGACGGGTCGGACATCGCTCGGTCCCTCCTAACGCCGCTGGTCACGCCATCCGTGGATGGGCAACGAGAACTTCCGCACCAGGCGATCGGTGAACAGGTCCTCGGACAGCCGCACGAGCCGCACCGGCTGGGCCCCGGCGCGCATGACGATCCGCGAGCCCGGCGGGACCTCCACCCCCCGCCTGCCGTCGCAGGCCAGCGCGGCCTCGTGCCCGTCCGGGTCGAGGTGCACCGCCACGGTGGAGTCGGCGCCGACCACCAGGGGCCGGCCGAACAGCGCGTGCGCGTTCGACGGCACGACCAGCAGGGCCCGCACCCCCGGCCAGAGGATCGGACCGCCGGCGGAGAATGCGTAGGCGGTGGATCCGGTGGGCGTCGCGCACAGCACGCCGTCGCAGCCGAATGCGGACACGCCGCGCCCGTCGACCTCGACCACCACGTCCAGGATCCG
>CAZIIX010000343.1:0-2814 GCA_964539345.1 uncultured Actinomycetes bacterium
GGCGGCGACCGCGCGAACACGGTCAACATCTCCTCGATGGCCGCGGTGGTGACGGCGGCGGCGGGTGCCACCGTCGTCAAGCACGGCAACCGGGCTGCCTCGAGCAGCTGCGGCGCCGCGGACCTGCTCGAGGGCCTCGGCGTCGCGATCACCCTGCCGCCGGCCGAGGTCGCCGAGTGCGTTGCCCGGATCGGCATCGGATTCTGCTTCGCGCCGGTGTTCCACCCGTCGTTCCGGCACACCGCCGGCCCGCGGCGCGAGATGGGCGTACCCACCGTCTTCAACTTCCTCGGGCCGCTGACCAACCCCGCACAGCCGGTCGCCGGCGCGATCGGATGCGGGGACGCGCGGATGGCGCCGGTCATGGCGCAGGTGTTCGCCGACCGCGGCAGCGACGTGCTGCTGTTCCGCGGGGACGACGGGCTGGACGAGCTCACCACCACGACCACCTCGACGGTCTGGGTGGTCCATGACGGAGCCGTGGCCGAGACGACCATCGACCCGCGCGCCTGGGGGCTGCCGGCCGCACCCGCGGAGGCGCTGCGCGGCGGCGACGTCGAGGTGAACGTGGGCGTGGCGCGCCGCGTGTTCGCGGGCGAGGAGGGCCCGGTGGCCGACGCGGTGGCGCTGAACGCGGCGGCCGCGCTGGCCGCCCATGCCGGGCTGACCGGGGACGTGGACGCGGACATGCGCGGCGGTCTGGATCGCGCCCGTGCCACATTGCGCTCCGGTGCGGCGGCGGACCTCGTCGACCGCTGGGTGACGACGTCCGGCAAGCTCGCCGCCGGGGGCTGAGTGGGCCGCTAGGCCTGCATGCCGATGGAGAACGCGTCGTCGCTGTCGCGCTGCGAGTACGAGCGGAAGGCGATGTGCGTGACGGTGTCCTGCACGCCGGGCACCTTGGCGATGCGCTCCGGGATCAGCGCGGCGATGCCCTCGTGGTCGGCGGCGGAGACGATCGCGATCAGGTCGATGTCGCCCGCGCAGGAGTAGACGGCCTGCACCCCGTCGATGTCGGCGATGGCCTGCGCCGCGTCGGTGATCAGCGCGGCCGTAACGTCAATCAGCACAATCGCCGTGACCATCGTGTGCGTCCTCCTGTGGTGGGCATCGGTAGAACTGCCGGTGGCGTCCTCAACCGGACTCGGTGCGATCGTACTCGGCGCGGGCGGCGCGCGCGGCGGCGGCGAACGACGCCCACCGGCCGGCACCGTGGGCCGGCTGCGCCCACCCGTCGGTCGCCAGGACCAGGCGCGTGCCGGGGCGGGCCAGCCAGCCCAGGATCGTGCGCGTCTCCTCGGCCGACGCGGCCGGCAGCGCGCCGGGGCCGGGCAGCACCGTCTCGGCCGACGACCGCAGGAACTCGACGACCGGCATCGGGTCGACACCGCGCCGGGCCCGGCCGGCGGCCGCCAGCCGGCCGAATCGGATGACGGCGATCGTCCAGCCGCCGTCCTGATCCGGTTGCGCCGCCACGACTTCCGCGATGGACGCGAGCGAGACCAGATCCTGGTAACGCATCAGACCGGCGATGAGCGTCTCCATGTCGTCGCGGGCCCGGGCCGCCTGGGCGAAGTGCCCGTCGGCGGCCAGCCGCTGCAACCGTTGCGCCAGCGTCTCCAGCGCGGCATCGGACCGGCCCGCCGCCAGCGACGCCAGCTCGCGCACGTGCTCGGCGTAGTCCGCCGCGGATTCCTTGCCGGCGCACGGCGCGCCGCACGCGCCGAGCTCGTAGAGGGCGCACGGGGTGCGGCGGGGCGCACGGGGCAGCCGCTGTGTGCAGGCCCGCAGCGGCAGCGCCGCCTGCAGCGCGTCCTGTGCCCGCCGCGCGGACGCCATCGATCCGAACGGGCCGACCTGCACCGCGGTCGCGTCCGGCGGGGTCCGTGCCAGGGACAGCCTCGGGAACGTCTCGTCGGTCAGCCGCACCCAGTAGGTCTTCCGGGGGGACCGTGACCGGCGGTTGTAGGGCGGCAGGTGGGTGGCGATCAGCCGCTGCTCGCGGATCTGCGCCTCGAGCGTGGTGGAACACTCGACGTGGTCCACCCGGGTGGCCAACATCACCATGTGCCGCATGCGCGAGCGGGTCTCCGCGGCGGTGAAGTAGGACTGCACGCGGGCGTGCAGGTTGCCGGAGGTGCCCACGTAGAGGACCTCGTCATTGCTGCCCCGGAACAGGTAGACGCCGGGGCAGCGCGGCAGGTGCGCGGCCAGGTGTCGCTTCCGGCGCCGCTGCGGGTCGACGTTCTTCGCCGCGGCGCTGAGCTCCTGCAGGGTGACGACGCCCAGCGGGCCGAGCCGCTCGAACAGGGCGTGCAGCACGTCGACGGTGGCGCGGGCGTCGTGCAGCGCGCGGTGGTCCGGGGAGACCGTCGCGCCCAGGGCCGGCGCGAGCACGCTGAGCCTGACGCTGGGCATCTCCTCCCGGCTGAGCACCGACCGGGCCAGCCGCACCGTGTCGACCACCGGCGGATGCGGCCAGGGCAGATCGAGCTGCTGGCACCCCGCGCGCAGGAAGCCCATGTCGAACCGCGCGTTGTGCGCCACCCAGACGCAGCCGTGCGCGAACTCCAGGAACGCGGGCAGCACGGTGTCGATGCGCGGCGCGTCATGCACCATCGCGTCGGTGATGCCGGTCAGCCGGACGATCTGCGGCGGGACCGGGCGGCCGGGGTCGACCAGGGTCGCGAACTCGCCGAGCACCTCGCCGCCGCGCACCTTGACGGCGCCGAACTCGGTGATGGCGTCCGCGGCGGGCGAGCCTCCGGTGGTCTCCAGGTCCACCACGACGAACGTGACCTCGCGCAGCGGGTC
>CAZIIX010000344.1:0-2770 GCA_964539345.1 uncultured Actinomycetes bacterium
CCGTCCTTGTCGCGGGGCATCGATGCCGAAGTGGTCATACGACAAATGTACGAAGCAGGTCCGACAATCAGCGGCGAAAACCAGGCCCAGACACACCAATTGCGATCACAAAACCATAACGATCAGGCGCCACGGCGCCACGGCACGTCGACGACCCCAGTCAGCCCATGCTCACTCCGACGTCCGCGAACGTCACGCGCAGCAACAGCGCGACCTCACTGCCGACGACCCCGTCGACCAACTCGACCAGCCGCGCCGCGAACGTCGAGCCGTGCCCGATGTCATGTCCGCCACCTGAGCCCTCCGCACCGAGATGGTGGGCGATCTCGTGCAGCACCACCAGTTCGCGCAGCGCCCAGCGCGCCTGTCGGCCGCGGATCGGCACGGCGATGGTGGCGGACTCGTGCTCGTAGTGGGCCTTCGTCATACCCCGTCGTTCCCGGACCGTCACCGGGCGGGAGGCCGCCGCGGGCCATCGCCGTCGGACCCACTCCAGTCCTAGGACGGCATCGACGTAGCGCTGTACCGCGTCCAGGTCGGCGAAGTGCCGCTCCGGCGGCAGCGTGAGACGCGACCCGGCGACCTCCACCACTGGCGTGGTCGCCGACCGGTCCAGGATGCGGCCGACCAATTCCTCGGCGGCATAGACGGCCTGACGCTGCGACCGGCCGGGCGGGTCACCGTCTGCAGCCAAGTCGCGTCCCGAGGGCCTCGTCATGGTCGATGCATGTCGTGCGTCGTCGAGTGTGGCATCAGCGGCCGATCCCCGGCCGGGCGCCGCCGAGCTCCTGCTCGGTACCCAACCGCGCGCGTCGACCCGCGCGGTCCCCGGCGCGCGAGGCATGCTCGGAATATCCGGCCGAGGCCGACGAACCTGACCACGTTCCCCGTGCGGTGGAGTTCGCACGGTAGTGGTCGGCCAGCTCGATCTCCTTGTCCCGCAAGGCCAACGCCACCGAGGACGACCGCCCGGGCCGCCGGGCCCGCTGAGTCATCTCCTGCTGCGCCTGCTCGCGCGCCTCGGCGAGCCGCCGCCCGATGCGCGCCGCGAACGCCCGCTGGAAGCTCAACCGTGCGGTGATCGGACTCACCGGTCTGCGTTCCCAGCGCCGCCGGGTCGGCGACCAGCGATCCACCTGTTCGGCGGTGTACCGCCGGGACTTGATGAACTCGTCCGAGGCGCGCACCATCTGCACGATCAGCGAGGCATACAACGCATGGGTCGTCTCCAGGTCCTGCTCGAACCCGTAGGCGAACACCCGCGTCGAATTCCGCGCGACGTCACAGCGCACGTCGTTGGCCTGGGCGATCGCCACGAAGAGCTCCACGTAGGTGCGCAGACCCCGTTTGCCGGCCTCGCCGACCACCACCTCCCGCTGCGTCGGCGTGGCCCGCCTCTCCCGCTCCGCGGTGTGCGCCCGCGCCACGGCCAGATCCACCGAGGCGGACGTGGCGATCCGTTGCGCCGCCTGCAGGAAGGCCTCCGCCTCATGCTCGTTGTCGGTGGATTCGGCCTTGCGCAGCAGCGCGGCGATGCGGGTCAGGGTCTTGTCGCTCACGCCGCCATTTTGCCGTCCGGGTCCGACAGCGCATCCGGCGGTCGCTCCGATCGGATGTAGGGGAGGGCGACCGAGGCGGCGATGGCGCAGATCACGGCCGTGAGCCCGAACCCGGCGGAGAAGCCGAGCAGGTCGGTCAGCCCGCCGGCGACGATGGGCCCGATGACGGTGCCCAGGTCTCCGGTCACCTGGTAGGTGGCGATGACGGAGGCCCGCCGGCCGCGCGCGATATCGCCCATGATGGCGCTGGGCCCGACGGCCTGCGCCGCGGATCCGATGCCGAGCACGGCCATGCCGGCGACCATGATCCACATCGCCGGAGGCGCCGCCAGGGCCGCCATGCCGATCGCCCCGGCCAATCCGCCGAGGAACACGACGCCGAGCCGGCCATGCTTGTCGCTGAACCGACCGAGGGGCAGCAGCAACGCGGCGTTCACGGCCGCGGCGATGGCCAGCGCGTAGCCGCCCCACGCCTCGGAGAGCAGCAGCGCCTGCGTCACGAACAGCGGCACCAGCAGGCTGCGTGCCGAGACGGTCCAGCCCTGGCTCAGGCTGCCGAGCAGCGCGATGCGGAACGGCGGCAGGCGCAGCGCCTCCCGGACACCTTCGGTCGGAACCGCGTCATCGTCGCCGGAACTGCCGCGGCGCCGCACCCGCGGCAGGGCGGTTGCCGCGACAATTGCTGCCACTCCGAGGGTCCCGGCGTAGAAGAAGAACGGGGCGCGCAGGCTGATCGCGGTGAGCGGTCCGCCGATCACGGGGCCGAGCACCCCGCCGAGGAGGAACGATCCGGACCACACGCTCATCGCTCGGCCGCGCACCTCCGAGGGGATGCGATTGGCCATGACGGAGGCCGCGGAGACGGAGAACATGGCCGAGCCGACGCCACCCGCTCCCCGCAGCAGGATCAACTGCAGGTAGCTCTGGCTCAGCCCGGCCAGCCCGCTGGACACCGCGACGATCAGCAGACCGCTGGTGAGCACCACGCGCGCGCCGATCACGTCGATCAGTCGCCCCACGCCGAACGCCGACGCCATTCGCATGCCGGCGAAGACACTGATCACCAGGCCCGCTGCCGTGCTTCCGACGCCGAACTGGGTGGCGAACAGCGGAAGGGCCGGCGCGACGATCCCGAAGCCCACTGCGACGCCGATCGCGATGATCGACAGCACCCACACGATCGGCGGGAGCCGCTGCCGCTCGGTCGCGGG
>CAZIIX010000345.1:0-2768 GCA_964539345.1 uncultured Actinomycetes bacterium
CGGTCCTCGGTGTAGTCGAAGCTCCACGAGTCGCGCGAGGCGTTCTGCTGCATCTCCAACGCCGACGTCGCCACGCCGCCGGCGTTGGCGGCCTTGCCCGGCCCGTACAGCACCTTCGCGTCGTTGAACACGTGCACCGCGTCGGGGGTCGACGGCATGTTGGCACCCTCGGCCACGGCGATGACGCCGTTGTCGACCAACACCTTGGCGTCCTTGCCGTTCAGCTCGTTCTGGGTGGCGCAGGGCAGTGCGATGTCGATCCTGGTCTCGGACGCGATCGACCACAGGTTCTCCCCGGATCGGTAGACCGAGGCCGAACCGCGCTTGGCGGCGTAGTCGCTGACCCGGCCGCGCATGTCCTCCTTGACGTGGCGCAGCAGCTCGAAGTCCAGGCCGCCCGCGTCGTAGACCACGCCGGTCGAGTCCGAACAGGCCACCACGTCCGCGCCGAGTTCCTGGGCCTTGTGGATCGCGTACAGCGCCACATTGCCGGAGCCGGAGACGAGCACCTTCTTGCCCGCGAAGCCCTCGCCCTGCGTGGCGAGCATCTCCTGGGTGAAGAACACCGTGCCGTAGCCGGTGGCCTCGGTGCGGACCAGCGACCCGCCCCAGCCGATGCCCTTGCCGGTGAGCACGCCCGACTCGTACCGGTTGGTGATCCGCTTGTACTGGCCGAACAGGTAGCCGATCTCGCGGCCCCCGACACCGATGTCGCCCGCGGGCACATCGGTGTATTCGCCCAGGTGCCGGTAGAGCTCCGTCATGAACGATTGGCAGAACCGCATGACCTCGGCATCCGACTTGCCCTTCGGGTCGAAGTCCGAGCCGCCCTTGCCCCCGCCGATCGGCATCCCGGTCAGGGCGTTCTTGAAGATCTGCTCGAAACCGAGGAACTTCACCGTGCCGAGTGTGACGGTGGGGTGGAAGCGCAGCCCGCCCTTGTAGGGGCCCAGCGCGGAATTGAACTCGACGCGGAAGCCGCGGTTGATGCGCACGCGCCCCTCGTCATCGACCCACGGCACGCGAAAGATGATCTGCCGCTCGGGCTCGCACAGTCGCTCGAGGATCGAGGCCTCGGCGTAGTGCGGCTGCTTGGCGATGACGCGGCCCAGCGACTCGAACACCTCGCGCGCGGCCTGGTGGAATTCCGGCTCGCTCGCGTTGCGACGGACGACGGCGTCATAGATCTGCTGGATGCGTGGTTCGAGTTCGGACATCGGGTGCCTTTCTAAGCAGGTGGCCGTCGATGACGCTACCGAATCGATCCAGTAGCGCCCAGCGAATCAGGTCCGAAAATCGCGATGACGAGGCATGGGGGATAATCGACCGGTGCGAGACTTCACCCACGCGGACCGTGTCGCCATGGCCGACGACCTGTTCGCACGGCGGTACGCCCAGGCGTCGGCCCACGACGCGCGGCTGGACGGGCACTTCGTCACCGGCCTCACCATGTCCGAAATTTTCTGCCGGCCCGGTTGTGCGACGCGCACGCCACGGCCGTCCCAAGTGCGGTTCTTCCCGACAGCGGCGGCCGCGCACGCCGCCGGACTGACCCCATGCCCGCGGTGTCGGCCGGACGCCACCTGCGCCCCACCGGCATCGGCCGGCGCGGACACGGTGGGGACGCGGGCGATGCGGCTGATCGACGACGGCGAGGTCGACCGCACCGGGGTCGTCGGCCTGGCCCGCAAGCTCGGCGTCACCCCCCGGCATGTGCTGCGCGCCGTCGAGGAGGTCGCTGGATGCGGGCCGCTCGACGTCGCGCGCGCGGCCCGGGCCCATCGTGCGCGCCTGCTGCTGGTCTCGACGACCATCCCCATGGAGCGGGTCGCGGCCGCGGCCGGCTTCGCGAGTCTGCGGCAGTTCCACGGCACGATGCGCCAGCTCTACCGCGCCACGCCCGTCGCGCTGCGGTTCGGCGGCCGCAGGCGCAGCCCCGCCACGGCCGAGCCGGGGCCGCTGGTGGTGTGGTGCACCCTGCCGGTCCGCCACCCGTTCGACGCGGCCAGCATGTTCGCGTTCCTGAGCGCGCGGGCCGTCCCGGAGATGGAACAGGGCACCGATCACTGGTTCGCGCGCACGGTGCGGCTGCCCGTCGGCACCGGCCACGTGCGTGTCGACAGCGATGCGCGCGGCGGGCTGCTCGCCAAGCTCACCGTGTCCGACCCGCGTGACTTCGCGCCGCTGTGGGCCCGGGTGCGACGACTGCTCGATCTGGATGCCGACCCGCTGCTGATCGACAGGGTGCTCGGCCGGGACCCAGTGCTTGCGCCGCTGGTGGCGGCGCGTCCGGGGCTGCGCGTACCGGGCGCCGTGGACGGCGCCGAGATGTTGATCCGCGGGCTGGTGGAGCGGCTGTTGCCCACCGGCACGGCCAGGACGATGCTCGGCGGACTCGTCAGTGCGCTGGGCGACGCCTCGCCCTGGGGGCTGGTCTTCCCGACCCCGCGGCAGATCGCCGAGCACGGCCGATCGGTGCTGCGCGGGCCGACGGAGCTGATCGACGCGGTGATGGCGATCGCGGAGGCGCTCGGCGGCGGGGAACTCGCCGTGCACCCGGGCGTGGCACGCCGCCAACTCGCGCCCTTGTGGCAGCGTGTGCCGCATGTCGAGCCGTGGCTCGCCGACTACCTCACCATGCGCGTAGTGCATGATCCGGACATCGTCGGCGCGGCGGACCCGGCGGTGCGCCAGGGGGTAGCGAGCCTCGGGCTGGCCGCGGGGGAGGCGGATCTGGCCGATCGTGCGCTGCTGTGGTCGCCCTGGCG
>CAZIIX010000346.1:0-2766 GCA_964539345.1 uncultured Actinomycetes bacterium
TCCTCGATGACGAAGCCTTCGACACCGACGCGCTCCCGCAGGACGCGCGGGACTTCCTCGAGGACGCCATCCAGGACTACAACGACCTGTTCGGCACCAGCTACGACACCTCCGCGGACAAGTTCCAGAACTACTACAAGGACCTGTCCCTGCGGTTGCGCAACCGCGAACTGGACCTCGTCATCGTCGTCAACATGTTCCTCACCGGCTTCGACGCCACCACGCTGAACACCCTGTTCGTCGACAAGAACCTGCGGGCGCACGGGCTGATCCAGGCCTACTCGCGCACGAACCGGATCCTGAACTCCGTCAAGACCTACGGGAACATCGTCGCGTTCCGCGACCTGGAGGACGCGACGAACTCCGCGCTGGAGCTCTTCGGCAACAAGGACGCGCGCGGCATCGTCCTGCTCAAGCCGTACGACGACTACTACGCCGACTACACCGCCAAGGTCGCGGAACTGCAGAGCAGGTTCCCGCTGGGGGAGCAGATCGTCGGGGAGAGCGCGCAGAAGGACTTCATCGGCCTGTTCGGCCAGATCCTGCGGCTGGAGAACATCCTCACGTCGTTCGACGACTTCGCCGGCCACGAGATCCTCACCGAGCGGGAGGGCCAGGATTACCGCAGCGTCTACCTCGACCTGTACGCCGAGTACCGCAAGGACTGGAAGGCCGACAAGGAGCTGATCAACGATGACGTCGTCTTCGAGATCGAGCTGATCAAACAGGTCGAGATCAACGTCGACTACATCCTGATGCTCGTCGAGAAGTACCGCGCCCAGCACGGTGACGGTGACGACACCGAGGTGCGCGCGGAGATCTCCCGCGCCGTCGACGCCAGCCCCACGCTGCGCAACAAGAAGGACCTGATCGAGGACTTCGTCGACTCGGTCACCGTCGACGGGCGGGTCGACGAGGAGTGGCAGGCCTACATCGCCGGTCGACGGGAGGCCGAACTGGCCGCCCTGATCGCCGAGGAACATCTGCGCCCCGACGCCGCCCGCGCGTTCGTCGCGTCGGCCTTCCGCGACGGGGAGCTGCGCACCAGCGGCACCGCCATCACCACGGTGCTGCCGCCGGCCTCGCGCTTCGCTGCCTACGGCGGGCACGGCGAGAAGAAGCAGCGCGTCATCGCCCGGCTCGCAGCGTTCTTCGACCGGTTCTTCGGACTCGGGTCAGGGGCCGAATAGGCCGGGGTGGTGCATCACTGGCCGCGTGGGCAGTGTCCGATTTGCCGCTGCACGCATCACGACAAAACAGTCGCCGATACCAAGAACATGCGTAATCCTCCCTCCGCAGGGGAGCCGGCGCCTCGTCATACAAATAAATATTTGCAATCAGAACGCTGCAAAGGTATCTTTGCAGTATGGCCAGAACGGCGAAGACCACCCCGGCGGGCGACGAGCGACGCATCATCGGACCAGACGCGCTCAAGGGCCTGGCCCACCCGCTGCGGGTCCGGCTGCTCTCCGAACTAACCGAACGGGGGAGGGCCACCGCCAGTCAGCTCGCCGAAGCCCTGGGCGAATCGAGCGGCGCGACGAGCTACCACCTGCGGCAGCTGCACCGTCACGGATTCATCGTCGACGACCCCACCGGCGGTACGGGCCGGGAGCGATACTGGCGCACCATCCCGGAGGGATGGGAACTTCCGCTGCTGGACCTCGCCGATGACGCCGGCAGCGGCCATGCGGCCGGCATCGTCATGCGCGAGCAGCTGGTGGCGGAGAGCCGACAAGCGCTGCGGACCCTGCAGCAGGCGAAGTCCTGGCCGCAGCCGTGGCGAGAGTCCCTGCGGCGGCAGACGACTCGTCTGGAGCTCACACCGGAGCAGGTGCACGACCTGCATGCCGAGTTGGACGCGGTGATCAACAAGTACCGCGCCATGCCGGCGCGAGAGGGCGCGCGACGCGTCATGCTCGCCGTCAACACCACACCCACCGAACATCCAGGCCTCAACCAGGACGGTCACTGATGAATCCCATCATCGCGATGCAACTCGCCCGACTCCACCATGACGAACTGCGCGCCCGCGCCGACGAGCAGCGCGAGGCATCGCGCCGCGCCGCGCGTCGGGCAGCCCGGCAGGCTGGGCGGCGGTCGATGCGGCGCAGCATTGCAGACGAGCCGCGGATCGCCGCGAAGCCGGGCGACGCCACGCCGGGGCACTCCAGTACTGCGGGGCGGCCGCTGCCCACCGGCCGGGTAGTTGCCGACGTGGAAACTATCCGATATGGTTTCCGGCATGGAAACTATCGGGCCGAACAGCGACCCCGGATCGGCCGCAGCGGACCTCGAGGCCGTCGCCGACGCGCGGCGTGCCGTGCGCGACCGCCCCTGGCCGGCCTGGCTCTACCCGGTCAACGCGGCCCTTCTCGCGGCGCTGGTGCTGACCGCTCTGGTGCGGTCCTCGGCGGTCGCCGCGGTGCTCGCGGTGGTGATCGGGGCGGGGCTGGCGGCGATCAACTACGCGGTGGGCCGGGCAATGGGCACGCCGTTCGCCGTTCCCACCAGCCGGGCGTTCCGCCTGCTCGTGGCGCTGGCCGCGGTCCTCGTCATAGCGTCGTTGTTCGTGCCCCCCACGGGGTCTGGGTGGTGGCTGGTCGGCTTCGCGGCCGGCGCGGCGGCCAGCTACGGCATCGGCGCGGTCATCCATTATCGAAGCACCCACCCATGACCGGCGGATTGGACGCGATCATCCATCCGACCCATCGCCTGAAGATCTGCGCGATGCTCGACCACGGCACGGCGGTGGAGATGTCCATC
>CAZIIX010000347.1:0-2746 GCA_964539345.1 uncultured Actinomycetes bacterium
TCCGCCGCCTGGCCGGTGAGCTGCATGAACGCCTGCTCCAGCGAACCGTTCTGCGGGCTGAGCTCGTGCAGCACCACCTGCGAGGCACTCGCCAACTCGCCGATGCGCTCGATCGCCACCCCCGTCACCGAGATGGCGGCACCGTCCAGCGGCTGCACCACCGCCTCCGGTTCCTGCGCCACCACGGCCGCGAAGTCGTGCAGTTGCGGAGAACGAACCCGCACGGTCGGCATCGTGGCCGCGGAGATGAACTCGGCCGTGGGCGCGTCCGCGATGAGCTTGCCGCGCCCGATCACGATCAGGTGGTCGGCGGTCTGCGCCATCTCGGACAGCAGGTGCGAGGACACCAGCACGGTGCGGCCCTGCGAGGCCAGGTTGCGCATCAGCGTGCGGATCCACAGGATGCCCTCCGGATCCAGGCCGTTGACCGGCTCGTCGAACAGCAGCACCTCCGGGTCGCCGAGCAGCGCGCCCGCCAACCCGAGCCGCTGCTTCATACCGAGCGAGAACTGCCCGGCGCGCTTGGTGGCGACCTCCTTGAGCCCGACCAGCTCGAGCACCTCGTCCACGCGGCCCAGCGGAATGGTGTTCGACCGGGCCATCCAGCGCAGGTGCGCGCGCGCCGACCGGTTCGGGTGCACCCAGTCGGCTTCCAGCAGCGAGCCGACGATGGTCAGCGGCCGGTGCAGCTCCCGGTAGTCCTTCCCGCCGATGGTCGCGGTGCCGCGGGTGGGGTTGTCCAGGCCGAGGATCATGCGCATCGTGGTGGACTTGCCGGCGCCGTTGGGGCCCAGAAAGCCCGTCACGATGCCCGGTTTGACCACGAACGACAGTTGATCGACGGCCACCGTGTGCCCATAGATCTTGGTCAGGTCGCGGACTTCGATCACGAGTGATCCTCTCTACGATTGCTGCGCTGTCCCGTTCCCACCGGCACGGCACCCCCTCGGCCGCGGCACGGGCCCGGACGGCACCGTCCGCGCAGGTCGTGACACCTGGTCACCATGCGTCGTGCCGCCATCATCGCTGAGGTCAGGTATGACGTCAGGTATGACGCTGCCACGGTGCGCGCCCGGCTGAATCCAGCGTGCGCAGTTCGATCATACGGAAGTGTTCTCCCGGCCGGCCGCGTCCCGGCGAGGCAGCGGTGGAGTGGTCCGACGGTTCGGTGCGGAGAAGGCCCGTGTGCGGCGACCGCGTCCCGGCGAGACGGCGCACCGCGCGGTGGCTACCCCGGACTGGGCATGACGCGGTTCCGCCCGGAGCGCTTGGCCGCGTAGAGGTTGCGGTCGGCGTCGGAGAGCAGCGCCGACGGCGACGTCTGCCCGTTCGCCGCCGTGGTGACGCCGATCGAGATGGTGATCGGCAGCGACCTCGTCATACCGGACCAGTCGTGTTGGGCGACGGCGCGGCGCAATTGTTCGCACCGGGCGTAGGCCTGCGAGGCGGGCACACCGGGCATCAGGATGACGAACTCCTCCCCGCCGAGCCGGCCCACGGTCTCCGGCGCCACCACATTCGACGCCAGGATGTCCGCCAGCGTGCGCAGCACCTGGTCGCCGACGTCGTGCGAGAGCTGGTCGTTGACCCGCTTGAAGAAGTCCGCGTCGGCGATCGCGGCCGACAACGGGGTGCCCGCCTCGGCGGCCTGCGCGGTCAGCGCGACGAGCTGCTCGTCGATGAACCGCCGGTTGTACAGCCCGGTCAGCGCATCCCGCATCGCGAGCTCCCGGAAGCGCTCCGCATCGCGGCGGTTCGCACCGGCATCCAGCGACGCCTGCACCAGCCGGGCCCGGGCCTCCTTCTCCTCCGCGTGCAACGCGGTGACCAGCTCGTGGAAGGCGACATGGCTGCGGTAGGCGGCGGCGAAGTCGCCGGAGGCCGCGTACACCTCGGCACGTTCCTGCAACGCCCGGGCCCGTGTCGGGGTCAGTTCGCGTTCCTCGGAGACGACCAGTGCGCGGTCGAGATAGGTTTGCGCAGCGTCGAACTCGCGCAGTTCACGATGCGCTGCGGCAGCGGTGATCAGGCACTCGGGCAGCGCGTACATCTCGGTGAGCAACGCCGCGCCCTGCTGCGCACCGGCCGGCTCCGACCCGCCGGCGAGCACCGGCTGCAGCATGGTGATCGCCTCGCGGAACTTCCCGACCATGATGTACACCCGCGCCACGGTCTCCCGCACCGACGCGCGCAGCGGCAGGTCAGCGGCATGCGAGAGCGCCAACAGTCGGTCGACGTGACCGGTGGCACTCGCCCGGTCCCCGGTCGCGCACGCGAGGTAGGCGAGGTTGTTGTGAATGCGAACGGCGTGGTCGGCATCGCCGGTCCGGTCGACCAGCTCCAGCGCGCGGGCATAGTGCTGCTGGCTCTCCGGGCTCGTCCCGTACGAGACGGCCAGCATCACCAGGTGATCGACCTCGATCCGCGGCGGGGTGCCCGGCGGGAGCAACTCCACCGACCGCATGCCGTGGATCCGCGCGGCCGGCAGATCGCCCATGGCGTACTCGGTCGTCGCCAGCACGTAGTGACCGCGCGCGAGCACGTAGCGGAACCCGAGCGTCTCCGCGTGCGTGACGATGTCCTTGACGACGGTCGCCGCCTCCAGCGGGGAACCCTGGCGCGCCTGGATATCGGCGAGCAGCAGTTGCGCGCGCATCTGCAGATCCGGGCGTCCGAGTTCGCCGGCGACGGTGACGATGCGCTCGGCGGCGACCTGCTGCCCGTCCACCTGCCGGGACCGGGCGAG
>CAZIIX010000348.1:0-1269 GCA_964539345.1 uncultured Actinomycetes bacterium
CGATGACGTGCCATGGCCGTCGTGTGCGGCCGTCAGGACAGGGCGTTCTCCAGTCGGGCCGACAGCGTCGCCACGAACCCTGCCGGGTCCGCCAGCTCCCCGCCCTCGGCGAGTAGCGCCATGCCGTAGACGAGCCGGGCGGTGTCGGTCAGCGACGGATCGTCCGGGTTCGCCGCGTGGGCGGTCTTCAGCGCCGCGATGAGTCCGTGCGAGGGGTTGAGCTCCAGGATGCGCTTGGTCTTCGGCGGGTCCTGGCCCATGGCGCGGAACATCTTCTCCAGCGTGGGCGTCATGTCCCCCGGGTCGCCGACCAGGCAGGCCGCCGAACTCGTCAACCGGTGCGACAACCGGACCTCCTTGACGTCCTCGTCGAGGGTCGTCCCGAGCCAGGCGAGCAGCTCCTCGAAGCCCTTCTTGGTGTCCTCGTCCACCTCATCGCCGCCCAGGTCCACCTCGCCGCGGGCGATCGACGCCAGCTCGGTGCCATCGAACGACGGCACCGCGTCCACCCACACCTCGTCGACCGGGTCGGTCAGCAGCAGCACCTCGTAGCCCTTGGACCGGAACGCCTCCATGTGCGGCGACGACTCCAGCGTGGCCCGCGACTCGCCGGTGACGTAGTAGATCTTGTCCTGCCCCTCGGGCATCCGCGCCACGTAGTCGCGCAAGGTGGTCGGCTTGTCCGCATCGTGCGTGGATTCGAACGAGCAGATCTCCAGGATCGCGTCACGATTGTCCGGATCGGACAGCAGACCCTCCTTGACCGCGCGACCCAGCTCCGACCAGAACGTCGCGTACTTCTCCGGCTCGTTCTCCAGCAGCGACTTCACCGTCGACAGCACCTTGCGCACCAGCCGGCGCCGGATCAGCTGGATCTGCCGGTCCTGCTGCAGGATCTCCCGCGAGACGTTCAGCGACAGATCGCTCGCATCGACCACGCCCTTGACGAATCGCAGGTACTCCGGCACCAGCGCCTCGCACTCGTCCATGATGAACACGCGCTTGACATAGAGCTGCACCCCACGCTTGGCGTCGCGCATCATGAGGTCCATCGGCGCCTGGCTCGGCAGGAACAGCAGCGCCTGGTACTCGAACGTGCCCTCGGCGGCGAGCCGGATCGTCTCCAGCGGCTCCTTCCAGTCGTGGCTCACATGCCGGTAGAACTCGGTGTACTCCTCGTCCGAGACCTCCGACTGCGGCCGCGCCCACAGCGCCTTCCGGGAGTTGATCACCTCCGGCTCGTCGGCATCTCCGCCGTCGCCGTCTCCG
>CAZIIX010000348.1:1369-2744 GCA_964539345.1 uncultured Actinomycetes bacterium
CCGCCGTCGTCACCGGACGGTTCCGGCAGCATCCGGATGGGCCAGGTGATGAAGTCCGAGTAGCGCTTGACCACCCGCCGCACGACCGCCCCGTCGGCGAAGTCCTGCAGCCCGTCCTCCGCGTCGGCCGGCTTGAGTCGCACGATGACCGAGGTCCCCTGCGGGGCATCGGGCGCATCGGAGATCGTGTACGACCCCTCGCCGCTGGACTCCCAGCGCACGCCCTCGCTGGTGCCGGCCTTGCGCGTGATCAGCGTGACCGTATCCGCCACCATGAAGCTCGAGTAGAAGCCCACCCCGAACTGGCCGATGAGCTCGGCCGTCGCCTCCTCGGAGACGGCCCCGCCGCCGGACCCGCCGGACTCGCGCGCCTGGCGCAGCTTGCCCAGCATCTCCGCGGTCCCGGATTTCGCGATCGTGCCGATCAGCTCCACGACCTCGTCACGGCTCATGCCGATGCCGTTGTCCCGCACGGTCAGGGTGCGCGCGTCCCGGTCGACCGACAGGAAGATGTGCAGGTCGGAGGTGTCCACGTCCAGGTCCTTGTCCTGGTAGGCGGCCAGCCGCAGTTTGTCCAGTGCATCGGACGCGTTGGAGATCAACTCCCGCAGGAACACGTCCTTGCTGGAGTAGATCGAATGGATCATCAGCTGCAGCAGCTGGCGCGTCTCGGCCTGGAACTCGATCGTTTCGGTCGACATCGGAAGCGCAACTCTCCTCACTCGCGAGGCGGACGGGGGACCTGTCACATTATGAACACCCGCCCGCCGACATCGAGCACGGGCGCCGGTCAAGGACACCGAGGATCCGGCCGCCTGTTGGCAGGTTCTGCCGTCACCGGCCATGCCGGGCGCGGGATTGAATGGGGAGAGGCCACCGGGCCGGGGTCCTTCGGGCCAGCCCGCGGGCCACCACCGTGAATCGGGCAGCACACCGGAGCACAGACCGGAGCACAGAAGGCACACCGCACGCATGAATGCACCATCGACCAGCGCCCCAGCGGGCCGCTCGACGACCGCCCCAGCCGGCCGCGAGTACGGCCGCGTCCGGATCGGCGTCGACACCGGCGGCACGTTCACCGACATCGTCGCCATCGACTCCGAGACCGGCGCCATGGCCAGCACCAAGACCCCCTCGACCCCGTCGAACCCTGCCGAGGGATTCCTCACCGGCATCGACAAGATCCTGGAGCGCATCGGGGCGACCCCGGCCGACGTCGAGGCCATCTCGCACGGCACCACGGTGGCCACCAACCAACTGCTCGAGGGCAAGGTCGGCGACCTGGGCTTCATCACCACCGAGGGCTTCGAGTTCGTGCTGGAGATCGCCCGCCAGTCGGTGCCGGACGGCTACGGCAACTCCTACTTCTGGGTCA
>CAZIIX010000349.1:0-2733 GCA_964539345.1 uncultured Actinomycetes bacterium
GAGGAGACCGACACCGCCGAGGTCGCCAGCGACAACGATGCGCCGGTGGTGCGCTATGTCTCGTCGCTGCTCGAGCGTGCCATCACCGCGCGCGGTTCCGACATCCACGTCGAACCGGGCGAGGACAGCGTGCGCGTCCGGCTGCGCATCGACGGTGTGCTGCACGAGATCGACACCGTGCCGCGGCAGATCCAGTCCGCCCTGCTGTCCCGGCTGAAGATCATGTCCGGCCTGGACATCACCGAGCGGCGGGTGCCCCAGAACGGGCGCATCACCATGGATCTCGGCGGGCGGCACGTGGATCTGCGGACCGCGACACTGCCGACGGTGTGGGGCGAGAAGATCGTGCTGCGGATCCTGGACACCGGCGGCATCGACCTGGATCTGCGCAAGCTCGGCTTCACCGACCACAACTATCAGCGGTTCTCCGCCAGCTTCCGCAAACCGCACGGCATGGTGCTGGTCACCGGTCCGACGGGGTCGGGCAAGTCCACCACGCTGTACGCCACGCTGACCGAGATCGCCCGCCCGGAGGTCAATGTCATCACCGTCGAGGACCCGGTCGAGTACCGCATCGGCGGCATCAGCCAGATCCAGGTGAACATCAAGGCGGGCCTGACGTTCGCCGCGGTACTGCCGGCGATCCTCCGGTCGGACCCGGATGTGGTGCTGGTCGGCGAGATCCGGGACCAGACGACCGCGCAGTTGGCCGTCGAGGCGGCCCTGACCGGCCACCTGGTGCTGTCCACCCTGCACACCAACAACGCGCCGTCGGCGATGACGCGCCTGGTGGAGATGGGCATCGAGCCGTTCCTCGTCGGCTCGTCGGTGGACGCGGTGTTGGCGCAGCGGCTGGTTCGCCGGCTGTGCGACTGGTGCAAGGAGGCCTACGAGCCGCTGGCCGAGGAGCTCTCCGGCGCGGCATGGCCGGAGTCGCTGCCGTCGCCCGCACAGCTCTACCGCGCCGTCGGCTGCCGATCCTGCTCGCAGACGGGCTATCGCGGCCGGTTGGCGGTCAACGAGGTCATGCCGGTCTCCGAGGAGATCGAGCGGCTGACGGTCGGGCACGCCCCGGCGAGCGAGATCGCGAAAGCCGCTCGCGCCGAAGGGATGACGACACTGCGCGAGGACGGACTCGGCAAGGCCTCAACCGGTATGACGACGTTGGAGGAAGTACTCCGCGTGACGGCGTGACGCCCGCACGGGCTACGGCATTGCCCCTACCCGCGCGGCGCATCGGATAACGATTCGTCCCGTGGCGTCGGACTTCATCAAGTTTTTTCGCGTTCCGACGATAACCAGGGCATGGCCGCCACGGCATTCACCTATGAGGCGCTCGACTCCACCGGCAAGGTCGTCAAGGGGACGATGGAGTCGGAGAGCGCCGAACAGGTCGCGCAGACACTCACGGTGCGCCGCCTGGTGCCGACGTCGATCTCGAAGTCGGGCCAGGGGCTGCAGCGCGAGATCACCCTGCCCGGGCTGCAGAAGCGAACGAAGTCCAAGGATCTCGCGATCCTCACGCGCCAGTTCGCGTCGATGACCGCCGCGGGCCTGTCGATCCTGCGATCCTTGGCGATCCTGGAGGACCAGACCAGCAAGCCGGGGCTGAAGAAGGCCATCGGCCGGGTGCGCACCGACGTACGGCACGGTGCGACGCTGTCCACGGCCATGGGCGAGCATCCCGACCATTTCCCGTCGCTGATGGTCAATATGGTCAAGGCCGGCGAGACCGGCGGCTTCCTCGATGACGCGCTCTCGCGCATCGCCACCATGTACGAGGCGGACGCGGAGCTGCGCTCGAAGATCAAGGGCGCCATGACATATCCGGTCATCGTGCTGCTGTTCTCGCTGCTGTTGGGCACCGGCGTGATCGTGTTCATCGTGCCGGTGTTCGAGCACATGTTCGCGCAACTCGGCGGTCAACTGCCGCTGCCCACGCAGATCCTGGTGACGCTGTCACACAACGCCTACTGGTGGGCGCCGCTGCTGCTGGTCGTGGGCATCGGCGGCTTCATCGCGTTCAAGAAGGCCTACCGCGTGAACGCGGAGTTCCAGTACCGCGTGGACAAGGCCAAGCTGCGGCTGCCGGTGTTCGGTTCGCTGTTCACGAAGATCGCGCTGTCCCGCTGGGCCCGCAACCTGGGCACGCTGTTGCAGGTCGGGGTGCCGGCGCTGTCCGCGTTGGAGGTCGTCGGCGGCACGACCGGGAACGCCGTCATCGCGCGAGCCATGGACGATGTGCGCTCGGCGATCCGCGCCGGGCGCACCATGTCGGAGCCGATCGCCAGGCAGGCGGTCTTCCCGCCGATGATCGCTCAAATGGTGGAAGTTGGCGAGGAAACGGGCCAACTCACTGAAATGCTCGATAAGGCTGCCGATTACTACGACCACGAGGTCAAGACCGCGACCGAGGCGCTCACCTCTGCGATGGAGCCGCTGATGGTGGTCGTGCTGGGAGCGGTGATCGGCTCGATGGTCCTGGCCCTCTATCTGCCGATGTTCACGATCTACCAGAACATCGGTGGGTAATTCACAAATCCATATTCGATAGCACAATGCCGGCTCACCGGTATTGCGTCATGGAAGACCGGCGATTCGCATCAGGCGGACGCCACAACCGAGCTGGGAGGCTCACATGTTGTCGAAGTATGACGAAATCCGGGCCAAGAGGGCTCGGGGGGACAAGGGGTTCACCCTGATCGAACTCCTGGTGGTCGTCGTGATCATCGG
>CAZIIX010000350.1:0-2729 GCA_964539345.1 uncultured Actinomycetes bacterium
ACGAGCGGCCAGGCCGCTTCGGGCGATCGCCTGCCGGACTCGCTGCGCCACCTGCCGCTCCTCCCAGCGGCGCGCGGCATCGCGCGCCCCTTGTAGTGAGCCAGGTCGCCGAGCGCCCGTTGATCCCTCGGATCCGGCCGGGCCAGCCGCACGACAAGCGCCGACACGACGGATTCACCGTCATGCGAACGATCCGTGCAGAACGTATCGATGTCGGACAGCACCGTGGCAGCCTTTAGCGGTCCCGTAGCTGCAGGACGTGGTCGTGGTCGAAAGAGACGCGATGACCAGCGTAAACGGCGCTGACAGTGTCGCCGACCAGAACCGCGTCGGGGACCACCTCCTGAAGCTTCGCCGCACTGCGCAGCACCTCGGCAAAATCGTCGCGCACTGTCGACAGTTCGGGAGCGTCCGGGATGTCAGCATGCGCGCCGGCGGGCGGTTGCGGATCCATCAGGGAAGAATTATCACATCTGATAATTCCACGGAGCCTCAACGACCAAGAGGCGGACAACGCTGCGGCTACCGCCGGTGTCGCGCGGCGCTGCGGCGGTGCCAGAATGATGGGCAGGCAGCCGGTGGATGGACGCGGCTCCCGAGACAACGGAGGGAGCCAAGATGGGCCGTCTCACTCATCGCCTGGCGGCCGGCGCGGCGTCGCTGGCGCTCATCGCAGGACTGCTGATCGGCGCCGGGTCGGGCAGCGCCGCGGCGGCCGCCTGCCACCCGTTCGATGACGTCACCGCGGCGAACCCCGCCTGTGCCAACATCAGCTGGCTCAAGGACCAGGGCATCACGAAACCCACCGACGGCGACTACCACCCGAGCGCGCCGGTCAACCGCGGGGCGATGACGGCGTTCCTGTTCCGCCTGACCCATCCGGGCAAGCCGTCACCGAGCTGCGTGCCCGGCTCGTTCCCCGACGTCGACGCGAGCAACGTCTTCTGTGGCTACATCTCGTGGGCCGCCGAGACGAACGTCGCCCAGGGCTATTCCGATGGCACGTTCCGCTCCGACAACATCGTCACTCGCGGCGCGATGGCGGCGTTCCTGCACCGCATCGCCGCCGACAGCGCCACCCCGACATGCCACGCGAAGCCGTTCACCGACGTCGCCGTCACCGACACGTTCTGCGGCGTCATCACCTGGATGGCCTCGACCCGCATCACCTACGGCATCGGCGGCGGCAAGTACGGCACCGCCCTGCCGGTGACCCGCGAGGCCATGGCCTCCTTCCTGCACCGCATCGCCGACCTGATGGCCGGACGGGCGCCGTCGGCCGTGCCGGAGCTGCCCGGCGGCGGGATCACCATGTTCCCCGAGCGGCGACTCGTCGCCCTGTACGGATCGCCGGTGGCCTCGAACCTGGGAGTGCTGGGGCACCAAGGGATCTCGGCATCGATCTCCCGCGCGCAGAAGCTGGCAGCGAGCTACCAACCACTCTCGGCCGTGCCGGTGATCCCCGCCTTCGAGATCATCGCCACGATCGCGACCGACGGGCCCGGAGCGGACGGGGACTACTCCAGCGAAGCGTCGGTGTCGACCTTGAAGCCGTGGGTGACGGCGGCCGGAAACGCCGGCATGTACGTCATCCTGGACCTGCAGGCCGGCCGCGCCGATCTGCTCGACCAGGCCAAGCGCTACCAGTCGCTGCTGGAACTCCCCTACGTCGGCCTGGCCATCGACCCGGAGTGGAAGCTCACTTCCACGCAACTACCTCTCCAGCAGATCGGGCACGTCGATGCATCGCAGGTCAACGCCGTCACCCGCTGGCTCGCCACGCTGACCGCCGCGCACCAGCTGCCGCAGAAGGCGCTCGTCGTGCACCAGTTCACCACCGGAATGATCCGCCACGAAGGCGCACTGACCACCGACAACCCGCACGTGAAGGTCCTCATCCACATGGACGGCCAGGGCAGCCCGGCCGCCAAGGACTCCACCTGGCGCCAGGTCGTGGCCGGCGCCCCGCCGCGAGTGGCGTTCGGCTGGAAGAACTTCTACCAACAGGACCACCCGGTCCTCACCCCGGCGCAGACCATGGCCAAGCGGCCGCTGCCCGACATGATCTCCTACCAGTAGCCGCTCACGCCCGACGCGTCGGGAAGTCCGGCCACGGAGCCGCCGACTTGGTGCCCCGCCGCTGATCGTGACCGAGTCGACCGCCCGGCTACTCGTCGTCGGCCTGCCCGGCCTCGGTGGCGAGGCGATCGTCGATGCGCAGCAGGCCGGAGCCGTCCTTGCCGACAAGTTCGAGGTGCGAGACGATCTCTCCGACCGTCGCCTCCTCCTCGATCTGCTCGTCCAGGAACCAGTCCAGCAGGGGGCGGGAGTGCAGATCGCCCGCCGACTCGGCGGTCGCCACCAGCTCCCTGATCGCCGCGGAGACCTTCGCCTCGTGATCGAGGGCGGCGGCGAAGGCATCCAGCATGGACGCCGGCGCGGTGCCGGGGGCGGCGATGTCGCCGATCGACACGGTGTTGCCGCGGTCGACCAGGTGCGCGATGAAACGCTGCGCGTGCTCGACCTCCTCGTTCGCCTGCCGGCGCAGCCATGCCTCGGCGCCCGGCATATCGATGGCTCCCATCGCTGCTGCCAGTTGGTGATAGACCATCGCCGACGCGAATTCCAGCGTGATCTGGGTGTTGAAGCTCGCTTCCAGGTCAGGTGTCATTCTCATGGCGCCAGCCTACTGGGCGTGGCACCCCGGCGAAGTGCGAGAGCCGGAACCA
>CAZIIX010000351.1:0-2717 GCA_964539345.1 uncultured Actinomycetes bacterium
CGCGCCTGACGGTGGCACTGGACATGGTCGTGACCAGCGAGGCCGAGCGGCATCCGCGCTACTCGGAACTGATCGAGGACCCGACCGACCCGGCCACCGATCCTGCGACCGACCCGACCAGCGATCCTGCGACCGACCCGGCCAGCGATCCTGCGACCGACCCGGCCAGCGATCCTGCGACCGACCCGGCCGATGCCGCCACCGACCATGACGACGTCCCGGCGGCGCCGATCCGCTACTGGGCGCCGCTGGGCCGATTCCGGCACACGGAGTTCCGCGACCTGGAACCCGTGCTGCTGTCCAGCGGTAGGACGGCCCGCCCGCTCGTCACCCGACACGGCCACCTCGCGGTCGCCTTCGGTCCAGAGGTGCCGGCGCGCGCCGTCGTGCACACTCGGTCGCTGGAGATCACCGACGGTCGCATCGTGCTGTTCGGGCTGGTCGACACCGGCCTGGCACCGCTCGCGTCGGCGCGCCTCACGCTCGCCTGCCGGGACATCCCGGTCGAGACCTCGTCGCCGGCCGCCCTGCACTTCGACGCCGAAGCCACCGCGGTGCGGTTCGGCGAGCGGCGCTACTCGGTCGAGGGGGCCGTCGACATCCGCGACCTGATCGACCCGCAGCGCGCGCTGCCGCCGCACACCATCGCCGATCTGTGGCTGGTCATCGTGCCGGAGGACGGCAGCGGCGAGGTACGCCGACGGGTCGGCAGGGTCCCGTTCGAACAGCGCATCGCGCTGCGGGAACTGAGCGTCGACCGCGGCAACGTCACGGTCGAGGCCATCCCGTACTTCACGTTCAAGGGACACAACCTGTCGCTGTTGCTCGAGCAGTACAGCGCGGCCGCGTACCGGCGACTCACCGAGCTCACGGACCCGTCCACGGCCCGTCGCCAACGCCACCACGACGTCGACCGATCGCCGCGGCCGGTGTGGTTGATCGGCGAGCGGCCGCACACGGCGCAGGACAACGGACTGCACCTGTTCCGATACCTGCGCCGACACCGGCCGGACATCGACGCGTACTACGTCATCACCGCCGGCGCGCCGGACCGCCGCAACCTGGACGGCCTCGACCACGTGGTCGACTTCGGCTCCGCATGGCACATGGAGCTCGCCGTGCGTGCCGACCGGATCATCGGCACCCACCACCCGGACTACCTGTACCCCAGCAGGTCCCGGCGATTCGCCCAGCGCGTCACCGCCACCACGGTGTTCCTGCAGCACGGCGTGATGGGCACGAAATGGATGGTGCCGAACTACGGCAAGTACGGCACCGACTTCCACACCGACCTGTTCTGCGTCAGCTCCGAACGCGAACGCTCCTACATCATCCACGACTTCGAGTACGGCCCAGAGGAAGTCGCCGTGACCGGGCTCGCCCGGTTCGACTCGCTGTTCGCCGGCGACGTGCCGCGCGTCCCCGGGCAGATCCTCATCGTGCCCACCTGGCGGGACTGGCTCACCTCGGCCGACGCGTTCGAGGCGTCCGACTACCTCCGCGAGTGGCGGGCGCTGCTCGAGGCGCCGGAATTGCACGAGCTGGTCGAGCGCGCCCGTGCCACCGTCATGTTCTATCTGCACAGCAACATGCAGAAGTACGCGGAGCACTTCCGCGTGCCCGGCATCGACCTCGTCATACCGGGCCAGGTCGACCTGCAGACGCTGCTGAAGCAGTCCTCCGTGCTGGTCACCGACTACTCCAGCCCCGCGTTCGACTTCGCCTTCCTGTCCCGCCCGGTCGTCTACTTCCAGTTCGACCGGTCGCGATTCCTCGGCCGGGCCGGCAGCCACCTCGACCTGGACGCCGAGCTGCCGGGCGTGGTGGCCTTCACCACCGAGCAGGTACTCGACCGGCTGACCGAGGTGATGCGCCCGGGCTTCGAGCTGGAGCCCGAGTTCATCGCGCGCGCCGGCCGTTTCATCGACCACAGGGACCGGTCCAACTGCGCCCGCATCACGCGCGCCATCGAGTCGGCGACCCGCAGGCGCCGTCCCGTCGACCGCGTCCGCCGCACCCAGGCGGTGCAGCTCGTGCAGCGTCGGGCGCGACGGTCCCCGCTGTACTTCCCGCTGATGCGACGCGCCTATCGGGCGATGCGGCTGCTGCCGATGGATCCGAACCTGATCGTGTTCGAGTCCGGCGTCGGCCGACAGTTCGCGGACAGCCCGCGGGTGATCTACGAGGAGCTGGTGCGCCGCTCGGATCCGCGCCGCCGGGTGTGGATCCACCACAAGACGCTGCCGGTCCACGACCAGCAACTGACGGTGGTGAAACGATTCTCGCCGCGCTACTTCGCTGTCCTGGCGCGCGCGAAGTACTGGGTCAACAACCAGAACTTTCCGCACTACATCACTCGGCGCCGGGGCGGCGTCTACCTGCAGACCTGGCACGGCACCCCGCTCAAGCGGATGCTGCACGACCTCGACCAGGTCGTCGGGCGTGACGAGGGCTATCTCGACCGGGTGTCCACCGCGGTCGCGCAGTGGAGCACGCTGCTCTCGCCGAGTCCCTATGCGACACAGGCGTTCCGCAGCGCCTTCCGATACACCGGCACAGTGCTCGAGGCTGGCTACCCGCGCAACGACGTGCTGGTCGGCCCGGACGCGCACCGGATCCGGCACGAGGTCCGTACCCGGCTCGGCATTGGGGACTCGCAACGGTTGGTGCTCTACGCGCCGACATTCCGCGACAACCAGAAGGACGGCCGCCGGTTC
>CAZIIX010000352.1:0-2713 GCA_964539345.1 uncultured Actinomycetes bacterium
AAGGTCCGCCACCACATCACCTACGAACTGACGCTGCCCGACGGACGACGACTGCGCACTCGCGTATCCAGGCCGGCCGACAACACGACCTACGGTCCGCACCTATGGAAGACCATCCGGCGCGACCAGCTCGAGGTCACCGAGGACGAGTTCTGGTCCTGCGTCAACGACAAGTGGCTCCCGGACCACGGCGCTGGTGCCGAACCCGCCCTGACAACGTCGCTTCCGGCCGGTTTGGTATACGAGCTCCTGCACGTCGCGCGCATCCCAGAGGATGAGGTCATGACGTTGTCGCTCGACGAGGCGAACGCCCGCATGGCCGAACACTGGAGTCGCCCGCCCCAGTAGACCTACGTCGTCGAGGATTGTCCGCACGGCACTGTCGGCGCGCCTGCCTAGCATGGTCGGCATGGGTGATCTGTACGTATTCAAGCCCGGCGACTCCGAGGAGTGGAAGGCACGCCGGGAAGCTGCGGCCGCGGAACAGCGACTCGTGCGCACCCGGTGGACCGCGCGGGTTGCCGACGAGGTCGGCCTGACGATGGAACAGGCAGAACGCGTGATGGCGGTCCTGTTCGACCATGGCCGCGACGGTGAGGACGACTGCCCGTGCGGTTGTCACCCACGATTCGACACGCTGCATGACGGGGGTTTCGACTGCCCATGCACCTGGTCGAGGGAACGGCGCGCGGAGTCCCGGGCGAAGCTCTTTGAGGCCCTCGCGCCCACCCCAGAGATGTTGGCAGCAGAGTCACTCGAAGAGGCGGAGCTGACGGCGTGGTTCGGTGCACACCCAGGAGTCGCCGCAAAACGCACCTGCTTCGCGGCGCCCGAGGTTTGGGAGGGTTCCGTCGACGGGCGCTCGTTCTATTTCCGCGAACGACACGGTGAGTGGCGCATCGAGATCGACCTGGCTCCGGACGGGCACTTCGCGCAGCGCTACGTGGGCACGAACGAAGACGGCGAGATGATCACGGACGCGGTCGAACTGACCTCTGGAACCGAGATCGCCCGAGGCCTTGAGTCTGACCTCGGCACCGGTGCGGTGGAACACCTGGATTTCATCGTCCGGAGGGTGCGCGAGTTCATCCGCGGCGAGACCTGCACACACCCCGGGGCACGGCAGTACTGCCCCGACTGCGGAACCCGAATCCCGGACAGCTGATCGCTGCACGTGTTGCGAAGCTTCGCGCTCCAGGCCTGCCTCTTCGCCGTGCTGCGGGCGCTGGCCGCCTACCTGCGTCGCCAAGCTGCGCCGGCCGTGCCAGCCGCGCTGGCCGCGGCGGCCGCGGCGACCGATCGGTTGCGAGGCGGCCGCGCGGTATCGGAGGACGAACCCAGCTTCGGCGAGACAATATGGCGCGTAGCCACCGTGCACGTCCCACCCGTGAACATCGCGGATGCGCAGAGATTCTCCCTGCCCGACCGACAGAAGCGGCAATATCCACAGGTTCGCGCGAGCCGGGGGATTCCAGCCCGTTCACTCACCGCGAATCCGGGTAGCTCCTCGCCGGTCGCGTCGATCACACCGACGATCTCATGGACCGGGGTGATCAGTGCGGAGCGGTGTAACAGGGCGCCTTCGGCGAGGTGACGATCGGTGCTGCACACGCCGCGGCACTTCACTCGAACGCACCACTGCCCGTGGCCCGGCTCGGGCACTGGCCGGTCAACACGGCGGAGCGGTCCGGAGCCGATAGGGCCGGAATGCGGCCGGATTCACGTCGTCGCCGGGCGCGATCGTTCCGTCGAGATTGACCGCCACAGCCTGGATGACCGAGCCACGACGGTTCGTCGCCTTCCGCTCTGATCCCACGATCGAGGCGATGCGCACCGTGGTGTTCATCGCCTCCACCTGACAGGGCTCAGCTGTGCACCACTTCGACGCGCGTCGTTGTTGGCTCCTGACCAGTCGACGCGAGCGGAAGCCGCACTTCGAGGATGCCGTCCCTGTAGGTAGCCGACACATCCTTCTCGGTCGCCCCGTCGGGGAGGGGAATGGAGCGTTCGAAGCTGCCGTATCGGAACTCGCTGCGATACGCCTCCGGCCGTTCCTCTTGGGTGCGTTCCTCACGCTGCGCCGCAACATGCACGGCCCCGCCGCCGATCTCAACGTCGATATCCGTGTCGGGATCGAGGCCCGGCATCTCCAGCCGAACCACGCAATGGCCGTCCTCGACGTACTCTTCGACCTGCATCGGCCACTTTCCCGTCTTGCGCATGACGCCGCCGAACACGTCACGGATCAGCCGGTCAAATCGATCTTCCGGCCACGCCGGCCTCGACAACGGGCGTTCCCACTTCCTGAGTGCCATGATCATTTCCTCTCGCACAGTGGGTGGTTGGGTACGGCCAGCATCGCGCCGGAGCCTCGTACGGGCACGAGGTCTTTGGTCCCGGGTTCTGGTCACTTTGGACACATTCGTCTTCGTGGGGCGCCTCGGCCGGAGCGCGACAGTGCTCTGCTACAGTCACCGGCGCCGGCTCTGCGGCACGAGCGAATCTGGTCGTCCTGCCGCGGGACGTTAGACCCTGAGAAGTGGTGACCATATTCCCTGTAGGCCGGGCGGCTGACCGGGCCACACTGAAGGTGCTTACGAGATGATTGAGGGAGCTCGAGAAAGCCGAAAGGCTTGATGGAGCTGAGAGGTTGAAACGTCGAAAGACGAGACAGCGACCCCCATCACTTGATCCGGGTAATACCGGCGGAGGG
>CAZIIX010000353.1:0-2695 GCA_964539345.1 uncultured Actinomycetes bacterium
CGCGGAATCAACCGGGTCAGTCACCGCCATGACGGGGCCGCCGGCCGGAGCCCCGGCACGACCGGCTGGCGCTGCCTGGTCGGCCCCCGGCTCCGCGCGGTCGGCCGGAGCCTGGTCATCCTTCGCCGGCGAATCGGCGCGAGCGTCGGCATGGTCGGCCGGCGCCCCAGCACGGTCGGATGGCGCTGCGCGGTCGGCCGACGAGGCCTCGTTATAGCCGTTGCTCGTGCGGCCCGCGGGCATGCCCGCACCGCCGGCCGGTGCGTCACGGCCGGCTATCACTGCATGGTCGGCACCCGACTTGGCCTGGTCGGTGCGCGTGCCGTTTTCATCAGTCGCTCGCCTCGCCCCAGTGTGCGCAGCGGCTGTGCTGCCCGGTTCGCTGCCGACGAGGTGCCCTTCGCTGGCGGAGCAGCACTCATCGGAGCCGGGGTCGCCGACTCCGTGCGCGTGCTTCTCTCCCGTCGTCATGCTTCGCACGGTATCCCATAGGTCTGACACTATCGTTCGAAAACGTCCCTGGACAAGCAGTTATCCACAGCACGAATCGGTAACGATTCGCCTCCGACCTGCCATGACGGCGCGTAGGCGCCCGGGATCCCCCGTGTCTATTGCCGCCTCGTCGGTGAGCCAGTCGGCCAGGTGCGGTCGGCCCGTGTCCGCCGCTCGGGAGCCGGTAAGCGCGTCGGCGCCGATGCAGCCCGGCTGTCGTCGGCATCGGTCACAATGCAGGAGTGCTCGCCGTCGTCGCCACCGGACCCAGCGGTGTCGCCGTGCACCTTTTCGATGACGAAGGATCTGCGCTCACCACCGCGACGGCGGATGGCAGTGCCCACGATGTGGCGCCCGCTGGCCTGCCCGACGCGAGCCTGGGAGCCTCGCCCAGTGGCCTGCCCGCCGCGGCCGCGGCAGCGCAGCCCGCTGGCCTGCTCGCCGATGCCCCGGAAGCCGGTGACGATGCCACGTCGGACGTTGCGACCGGGCTGCACGCGGTTGCCGCGATCGAGGCCGAGCATCACCCGCGATGGATCTTCGACTCGGTCACCGATGACTATCTTCCGCTGCGAAGCGCGGGCATCCGGCTCCGGCGCTGTCACGACATCTCGCTCACCGAACGGATTCTGCTCGGTCGCGCCGGACGATTCGGGGAGCCGTGCCGGACCGCGGCCGTCCTCGCGCGGGCCGCCGGCCTCGCCGCCCCACCCGACCCCGATCCGATCGACCGGTCGACGGCAGCGGCGCCGCAGCTCGGCCTCTTCGACGTCGCGCCCGGCCGGGAGCAAAACCGGCCCACGCCCACCGAACTCGTTCGCGCCTACCGCGACCAAACGGACCGCGTCGCCGCCCTCGCGACCGGGCCGATAGTGGCCGCCGCAGGAGTCACCGTCGCACCGGGCGCGCTCCGGCTGCTGATCGCGGCCGAATCCGGATCTGCGCTCGTCGCAACGGAAATGACCCACCACGGCCTACCGTGGGACGCCGCGACGCACGAACGCATCCTGCAGGAGAAGCTCGGGCCTCGGCCCGCCCCTGGATCGCGACCGGTCCGCATGGCCGCGCTGGCCGAGCGGATCAGCGATGCCTTCGGGTTCCCCGTCAACCCCGACTCTGCCCTGGACCTCCGTCATGCCTTCCAACGGGCAGGATTCGACATCGAATCCACTCGCGCCTGGGTGCTCCGCGAGATCGACCATCCCGCAGTCGCATCGGTGCTCGCCTACAAGGACCTGGCACGGCTCTACACCGCCAACGGGTGGAACTGGCTCGACCAGTGGGTGTCCGGCGGCCGGCTGATCTCCGAGTATCTTCCTGGCGCGGTCGTTTCCGGCAGGTGGGCCACCCGCGGCGGCGGAGGTCTCCAATTGCCCAAATCGGTGCGGGCCGCGGCGGTGGCGCAGCCTGGCCACGTCCTTGTCGTCGCGGACGCTGCGCAGCTCGAACCGCGCGTGTGGGCGGCACTCTCCCACGACCCGGGGCTCGCGGCGGCGGCCCGCGGCGCAGACATGTACGCGGCGATCGCGGCACGTGGATTCGGCGGTGACCGGGCACACGCGAAGCTCGCCATGCTCGGCGGCATGTACGGCCAGACTTCCGGCGAGGCCGCGCGGCTGATGGCCACGATGCGCACCCAATTCGCGCGGGCCGTCGACTTCGTCGAGGGCGCGGCACGGCGCGGGGAGTCGGGCGCGGTGGTGCAGACGGTGCTGGGCCGGGTCTGCCCGCCGCCGTCCGAGGCCTGGCGTCGTCTGGTCGGAGCATCCAGCGATGACGACGGCCGTGCGCGACGCGCTGCTCGCGACAGGGGGCGCTTCACCCGCAACTTCGTCATCCAGGGATCGGCCGCCGACTGGGCCGCGGTCTGGCTCACCGTGCTCCGCCTGGCGCTGCAGGACATGCCCGCGGCGGAGCTCGTGCTGTTCCAGCATGACGAGATCGTGGTGCACGCCCCGGTCGGCGAGGCCGAGGCCGTGGGCCGGCTCATCGTCGAGGCGGCGGATTCCGCGCGGGACCTGGTGTTCCCCGGTTCCGCGGTGCAGATTCCGGTGCGGCCGGTGACGGCCTCGAACTATGCGGAGGCGAAGTAGACGCCCCACTGCGGCTGGCCTGCCGAGCACGGTCGCAGGACCTGGCCTGCCGAGCCCCGCGCCGCTACCGCCTGCCGCGCCCGCCCGCAGGATCTTCGCGCGGCCCCACC
>CAZIIX010000354.1:0-2689 GCA_964539345.1 uncultured Actinomycetes bacterium
GCGCGAAGTCCGGTGGCCGCGCGAAGGCCGCGGACCGTGCGAAGGCGGGCGACGGCACGCAGGGCGCCGACCGTGCGAAGGACGGCGACGGTGCGAAGCCCGCACGCCGTGCGAAGGGCGCCGACCGGTCGACGGAGACCGGCGCGCATGACGGCAGCGGCCCGGACGCCGCGGCCCGGGCCACCGGTGCCGACGCCGGCGATTCCGGCGGCGATGACACCTCCGACGCGGCGGCTGCCGACACCGACGTGTCCACCGACGGTTCCGACAATGACGAGACCGGCAAATCGCGCCGCCGTCGCCGCCGGGGCGGGCGCGGCCGCCGGGGCGGACGATCGGGCGCGGGCGAGAACCAGGACGCGGACGGGTCGCCGGACGGCGGCTCCGGTACCCGGTCGGGCGCCGACGACGGCGCCGCCGCGGACGGCTCCGCGGGCCGGGGGTCGCAGCGCGGCGATGACGGCCGCGGCAAGGCCAGCGCCAAGGACAGTGGCAAGGCCAGTGCCAACGGGAGCGACGACGGTCGTGACGCCGGCGGCAGCAAGGACGGCGACGGCGACAAGGACGGCGACAGCGACAAGGACGGCGGCGACAGTGACTCGTCCTCCGGGTCGCGGCGCCGCCGGCGGCGCCGCCGGCGCGGGGGGTCCTCCTCCGACGGCGACACCTCCGGCAACGGATCCTCGTCATCGCCGTCCGTGCAGGGGGTGAAGGGGTCGACACGGCTCGAGGCCAAGCGGCAGCGCCGCCGCGACAGCCGCGACTCCCGCCGCCGCCCGCAGATCCTGTCGGAATCCGAGTTCCTGGCCCGCCGGGAGTCCGTCGACCGTGTCATGGCCGTGCGCCAGCAGGGCGACCTCGCGCAGGTCGCGCTGCTCGAGGACGGCATGCTCGTCGAACACTTCGTCTCCCGCAGCGGCAGTGCCTCGATGATCGGCAATGTCTACCTCGGCCGCGTGCAGAACGTGCTGCCGTCCATGGAGGCCGCGTTCGTCGACATCGGCAAGGGCCGCAATGCGGTGCTGTACGCCGGCGAGGTCAACTGGGACATCGCCGGCCTGGAGGGCAAGGAACGGCGGATCGAGACCGCACTGTCCAGCGGCGACACCGTGCTCGTCCAGGTCTCCAAGGACCCCATCGGCCACAAGGGGGCGCGGCTGACCACGCAGATCTCCCTGCCGGGCCGGTTCCTGGTCTACGTACCTGGCGGCGGCGCCACCGGCATCTCCCGCAAACTGCCGGACACCGAGCGCAAGCGGCTGAAGAAGATCCTGGATCGCATCGTGCCCGGTGACGCCGGCGTGATCATCCGCACCGCTGCGGAAGGAGTCGGCGAGGAGGAGCTGGCCAACGACGTCTCGCGGCTGCAGGCGCAGTGGGAGAAGATCGCCGCCGCGGCCGGGCTACCGGTCGCCCGGCACGAGACGGCCGGCGCGAAGGGCGACGCCTCCGACGACTCCGACGACTCCGCCGCCGGACCGGCCGACGCGCAGTCCGCCGACGACGCCTCGGACCCGGCGGCGGACTCGACAGCATCGGCGGCCAAGGCGTCAACCAAGGCGCCAACCACGGCATCGGCCAAGGCATCGGCCAAGGCCGGCTCGGGCAGGGGCAAGAAGTCCCAGTCGAAGGCCGGGACCCCGTCGGCGCCCGCACAGCTCTACGCCGAGCCGGACACGCTCATCAAGGTCATCCGCGACCTGTTCAATTCGGATATCAGCCGGCTGCTCATCGACGGCGACGAGGCATGGGCCTCGGTGTCGACGTACGTGCTGGACGTCGCCCCGGAACTGGCCGACCGGGTCAGCCGGTACGTCGGGTCCAAGGACGTGTTCGCCGCGTTCCGCATCGATGAGCAGATCTCCAAGGCATTGCAGCGCAAGGTGCGGCTGCCCTCCGGCGGATCGCTGGTCATCGACCGCACCGAGGCGATGACCGTCATCGACGTCAACACCGGCAAGTTCACCGGATCCGGCGGCAACCTCGAAGAGACCGTCACCCGTAACAACCTGGAGGCCGCCGAGGAGATCGTCCGGCAACTGCGGCTGCGCGATATCGGCGGGATCATCGTGGTCGACTTCATCGACATGGTCCTGGAGTCCAACCGCGATCTGGTGCTGCGCAGGCTGACCGAATGCCTCGGCCGGGACCGCACCCGTCACCAGGTGGCCGAGGTGACCTCGCTCGGCCTGGTCCAGATGACGCGCAAGCGGATGGGCCTGGGCCTTGTGGAGGCGTTCTCCGAGCCCTGCGAGCACTGCAACGGCCGCGGGATCATCCTGCAGGACAGCCCGGCGGACACCGGCAGCGACCACGGGCATGACGCGCACGAGCGGTCCGGTGGCAAGGGCCGCAAACGGTCCCGCAACCGCGATGACGATGCCAAGTTCGAGCCGCTGGTCGTCGAGCGGGTGGCCGCGGACGCCAAACCCGATCCGCGCGGTCCCAAACCGCCGGTGATCTTCCGGGAGGAGCGGACGGGCGGCGATGACGGAGCCGCCGGCGACGCCCCGGCCGCCGATCACGCCCCGCACGGGCCCGCCGCGGAACCCGTCGCCGACGGTCGCGCCGAGTCTGCCCCCAGCCCGGAGCCTGCCCCCAGCCCGGAGCAGACCGCCAACCCAGAGCCGGCCGCGAGCCCGGAGCCGGCCGCGAGCCCGGTGCCGGCCGCGGACCCGGAGCAGACCGC
>CAZIIX010000355.1:0-1394 GCA_964539345.1 uncultured Actinomycetes bacterium
CGGTGATCTTCTCCACCTTCACGCCCGGGCCGAGCTCGACCTCGTAGCGGGTGACGGTCGGGCCGCGGGTGAATCCGGTGACCGCGGCATCGATGGAGAACTGGTCCAGGACCTCGGCGATCTGCGCGATCATCTCGTCGTTGACGGCCGAGCGCTTCTTCGGCGGCGCGCCGGCCTTGAGCAGCGCCGGCGGCGGCAGCTGGTAGCTGCCGGCCATGGCGCCGTCCAGGGTCAGCTGGGTCGGCTTCGTGACCGGCGGGCCGGTGTCCGCGGTGGCCGGCCCGGTGACGCGCCCGGTCCGTGGCCGCGGTTCCTGCTCGGTCGGCGAGGTCTCGGTCGGGGGCAGGTCGTCGCGCAGCGCGATGGTCCGCCGGCCGGGCGCGGCGTCCGGGTCGTCCTCGTCGAGCGAGGTGGACGCGCTGCCCTGGCGGCGACGGGAGGCGCGGCGCAGCCGGGTCGTCGACAGGTCGGCGTCCTCGTCCAGCCGGATGCGCGTTCCCGTCCGGTAATCGGAATCGTCGCCGTCGGCATCGCCGGCGTCGTCGTCGAGGGGTGCCAGGCGCCGCCAGCCGCGGTGCAGCAGGCCCGGAACGTCGCGCAGGGTGGTGCCGGTGATCAGTAGCAGGCCGAAGGTGCCCAGGATGGCGAGCACGACGATGGCCGGGACATCGGTCAGCCCCAGGTAGAGCGGTTGCCCCACCAGGTAGCCGAGGGTGCCGCCGGCATCGGCCCACTGCGCGACGCCGTTCGGGCTCCCGCCGGCGGCGCCGCCGATGTGGAAGATCCCGGTGACGGCCAGGGTGACGGCGATCCAGCCGACGACCCGGCGGACGCGGTGGTCCGGGTCGGAGGTCGTACGCATCAGCACGACCGCGGCCACGAGCAGCAGCGCCGGCAGCACGACACCGGGGGTTCCGACCCAGACTCGCACCGCATCGTCGACGATGCGCCCGACCGGGCCGGCCGCGTGGAACCACGAGCCGATCGCGCAGACGATGGCCAGTGCGATCAGGCCCAGGGCCAGTCCGTCCCGGCGGTGTTCAGCCTCGATGTCCCGGGCCGCGCCGGCTCCGGCGCCGATCAGCCGGGCGGTGCCGCCCACGCCCCGGGCCGCGAGCCTCCACAGGCCGGCAATGCCCCTGCCGATACCGTGCGCCGTGCCGGCGACGATGCCGCGGCGGCGCTTGATCGGCGGCAGGGTCGAGCCGCGGGTGCGGGAGGTGCCGGTCGACTTCGTGCGCGACCGGGAGGCGGCCGGCTTCTTGCGGGCGGCGGCGGCCGGCCTGGTGCGCGAGCCGCTGGCGGGGCGCTTGGCGCTGCCGGACCGCGAGCCGCCCTTGCCCTTGCCGGCCGAACCGCTCCCCGACCGCGCCGTGGACGCCGCACGAGGGCGC
>CAZIIX010000355.1:1494-2688 GCA_964539345.1 uncultured Actinomycetes bacterium
GCCCTTGCCGGCCGAACCGCTCCCCGACCGCGCCGTGGACGCCGCACGAGGGCGCGCGGAGGTAGAGCTCTTGCCAGCCATACCCGCCAGACTATTCCCTCGAGCCCCAGCTGTCCCTGCTGCCACACCGGCGTCGCCGAATTCGGCGGTGACCTCGCTCGTGGGTGTCTGAGCGCGTCACGGAGACCGCGCTGAGACACCCACAACACGGCGAGCGGAGGCGCGCTGGGGCAACGGAGGCGCGGTGGCACCGACGTACCATGGCCGGATGGCCGGTTCTGCACGCTATGTCCACACCAATCTGGTCGCCCGCGACTGGCGGCGCCTGGTGGGTTTCTACAGCGACGTGTTCGGCTGCACCCCCGTCGGACCCGAGCGTGACCAGTCGGGCGATTGGCTGACCGCGGCCACCGGCGTCGCCCACGCACACCTGCGCGGCCGGCACCTGCTCCTGCCCGGGCACGGCGAGGACGGCCCCACACTGGAGATCTACACCTACGACGGGGTCCTGGACGCACCCGAGCCGGTCGCCAACCGCGCCGGCTACGGGCACCTCGCGTTCCACGTCGACGATGTGTCCGCCGCGCTGGATCGAGTCCTGCAGCACGGTGGCCGCGCCCTCGGTGAGGTCACCTCGACCACGGTCCCGGGGGCGGGGCCGCTGCAGGTCGTGTACGCACGCGATCCGGAGGGCAACATCATCGAACTCCAGCACTGGCACTAGCGCCGGTCACTCCAGCACCGGGACCAGCTCCGACGCGCCCCCGCCGCACACACGCCCCAGCGTCGCTCGTGGGTGTCTGAGCGCGTCACGGAGGCCGCGCTGGGACACCCACAACGGGAGGGGCCGGCGGCCCCGGCTCAGACGGCGAGCACGGTCGGCACGATCATCGGCCGGCGCCGGTAGGTGTTCGACACCCAGCGCCCCACCACGCGGCGCACGGACTGGGCGATCCGGTGCGTGTCGGTGATCCCGTCCGCCTCGGTGGTCGCCAGTTCGGCCTCGACCAGCGGCAGCACCGCGTCGAACGCGGTCGGGTCCTCGGTGAAGCCGCGCGCCGAGATCGTCGGCGCCGCCGCTGCCCGGCCGGTGTCGGCGTCGATGACGACGGTGATGGCGATGAAGCCGTCCTCGCCGAGCACCAGCCGGTCGGACAGTGTCGTCTCCCCCACGTCGCCGACCGCGTTGCCGTC
>CAZIIX010000356.1:0-2687 GCA_964539345.1 uncultured Actinomycetes bacterium
TGAGCCGATCGGCCCGACGCCGCTGCGTGCCTGGGTGGATCCGGCGGCGCTGCCGATCCTCGTTCCCCCTGGACCGGCCCGCGACTACTCGGCCTTGCTGAGGCCGACCATGGCGTCGTAGAGCTGGTCGTCCGTCATAGGGGGCTCGGGAAGCGGACGTGCCCGCTCCGCCCGGTAGGCGTCGAGCATGAGGTAGAGGTATCGCCGCCAGGCGTGGGGCGCCGTGGTGCTCGTGGCGTCGATGATGCGGCCGTTGGTCCAGATGAGATTGACGATGTCCGCCCGGGTGATATCGGGGCGGGCCTCGCCGGCCGCCTGGGCCCGGGTGAGCACGTCCTCGATCTGTCGGCACATCTGGTCGTGGATGTGCTCGGTCTCGGCGTTGCCCGGGAAGCGGCGGGAGAGGAAGTCGTTGAATCCGCGGTCCCCGGCTTGCATGCCGAACAGGCTCTCCATGTAGCAGACGAACCCTTCCCACGGATCGGCCACCTCCAGGGCCTTGTCGGCCGCGGCGAGGAACTCCTGGAGTCGGGGTCGAAACGCGGCCAGGAGCAGCTCCAGCCGGGTGGGGAAGTGGCGGTACAGGGTGCCGATGGCGACGCCCGCATCGCGCGCGACCCTCTCCAGGGAGGCATCCACGCCGCGCGCGGCGAATTCCCGCTGCGCCGCTTCGATCAGCCGGCGGCGGCTCTGCAATGCGTCACGGCGCCGGGGCAACCGCGCGGTATCCCTCACGCTCACGGGGTCAGCCTATCAACGAAGCTGAGGCCACCCTCCGGAATAACCTGAGGCACCCCTCCGTTGCACCGGGAGGCAACAACCGGAGGGGTGCCTCACATTGGTGCTCCGACTCGGTCCCACCACGACCAATCGGTCGCCCACCACGAAGGAGCACCACCTCATGACCACCATCAGCATCATCGGCTCGGGCGCGATGGCCACTGCCATCGGCACCCGCGCGGCCGAGCACGGCCACACCGTCGAGATCATGGGCCGCACCGCCGCCAACGCCCGGGCGCTCGCCGACCGCATCGGCAACGGGGCGACGGTCGGCACGTACGGTGCCAGGCCGGCCGGCGAGTTCGTCATCCTGGCCGTCCGCTACCAGGGCGCGGTCGACGCCGTCGAGCACTACCGTGACGCGCTCGCCGGCAAGATCCTCGTCGACATCACCAACCCGTTCGACGCCGAGGGAGACGGGCTCGTCACCACCCCGGGCAACTCGGTGTCCCAGCAGATCGCGGCCGTCGCTGCCGACGGCACCCACGTCGTCAAGGCCTTCAATACGCTCTTCGGCGGAGTCGTTGCCGACGGCAAGCCCGTGGACGCCTTCCTCGCCGGCGACAGCGCCGAGGCGAAGACGCAGGTCGCGGCGCTGCTGGAGAGCCTGGACATGCGGCCGCTGGACGCCGGCGGGCTCGAGATGGCGCACGCCCTGGAGTGGGCCGGCCTCCTCCTGGTCGGCCTGGCGCGCAACGGCGCCGGGTTCGATATCGCCCTGGGCGCCGAAGCCCACTGACGATCCCGCCGCGGTCCGGGCAGCGCAGTCACCGCGGGTGCCGTGCCGGGCCCGATCCGGGGTGGCGTCGTCGCGCCGAACGGCCGGGGCTGGTGTCGGTCATCACCGGCGGCGGCTCAGCCGGCGGCCGCTCAGCCGGCGGCCGGCCTGAGCGTCGTGTCGAAAAGGCCGACCAGCTCGGTCCAGTGCCGTTCGGCGGCGGCCTCGTCATAGACGGGGAAATCCGTCTGGGTCCAGCCGTGGCGGGCCTCGGGATATACCTCCATCGTGTGATCGACGCCCGCGTCGGTGAGCATCCGATCCAGTTCGGCGGCCATGGCGGGCGGGTACCCGGCGTCCTGATCGGCACCGGCGATCAGCACTCGCGCCCGGATGTCCTTGGCCACACGGGCGGGGCTGAGCTCGTCGTCGGTGATCAGCCGACCGGCGTGGAAGGTCGCCAGAGCGGCGATCCGGTCGGGGTAGGTGCCGGCCGCGGCGAACGCCAATGTCCCGCCCATGCAGTAGCCCGTCACCCCGACCCCGGCATCCGCGACGTCCGCACGCGAGGCGAGATAGTCGAGCAACGCGTGCGTGTCCTGCGCCGCTCGCTTGGTGTCGGTCGAGGACATGATCGGTGCCAGCGGGGCGAAGCCGTCGGGGGATGCCAGCACCTCCCGGGGGCTGAGCGGACCGTAGTCGCCGTACCGGTAGAAGATGTCCGGTACCAGCACGACGTAGCCGTTCGACGCCAGGCGTCGGCCCATCGCCAGCGATGCGGGCCGGATGCCGAAGGCATCCGTGTACATGATGGCGGCGGGGTACGTCCCCCCGTCGCCGGGTGCGAACACGTGCACCGGGCACGCACCATCGCCCGTCTGCACGGTCACCTTCTCCTGCTTCATCTACGGTCACTCTCCCGGAGGCAATAGCCGGGGGCCGTCTGCCCCCGGTTCCCATGATCTACCCGGACGGCCCGGACGGACCGGGCCGGACCGGGCCGGCCGCGTTTGCGACGATGGAGCCGTGACGCCTCGCACCCCCGACCCCGTGACGGCCCCCAGCCGGGCCTACGGTGCCCGCAGCATTGCCGAACTCGACGAATTGGTGACGACCTGCCGCGCGTGTCCGCGGCTGGTCGCATGGCGGGAGTCCGTCGCGGCGAACCCGCGCGCCGCGTTCCGTGGCC
>CAZIIX010000357.1:0-2685 GCA_964539345.1 uncultured Actinomycetes bacterium
GCGACCAGGCCGGCTCGCCGGTGCGCACCGAGTGCAGCAGTTCGGTGAACGCCAGATCCATCCGACCGCCGAACCCGGTCAGATCCAGCGACACCTGCATGCCGGAGGGGTGGCCCGAGTCCAGCAACGCGGCAGTGTCGTTCAGCGCGAAGACGTCCGGCTCAGGCTCGCTGAACATGCCCTGCGCGATCAGATGGCGCAGCAGCCGGGCCAGCCCGTCCGCGTCGCACCCGGCGGACTCCGCGAGCCGCGACAGCGGCACCGGCCCGTCGCGCAGCAGATCCGCCAACCGCAGCGTCGCGGCCACGCGCACCGCCATGGGCGTCACCAGGTCGATCAGCGGCGCGAGGATCTGCCACCCGGTTCGCGGCTTGGCCCGGTCGTCTCCTGTGGGGTCACCAGTCATCAGCACAGTGTTCCAGGTCTTCCCCGGCGCTGAAATCCGAGCTCTCACCGAGCGCGCGTCGGCATTTCCGCAGGTGGAGTGGATCTTGGTCGCAACGAGCGCTCAGATTCCAGCGGATCCCCGCGCTGCTGCCTTCGGCCCGCCGGACATACCGGGCAGCAGACACCTCAGCGCCGGGTTCGGCCCCGGGCGCGCCGGGCTCGGCTGTCACAGCACCCCCGGGCCGGGGAACACCTGGAACAGCAGCTGCGTCTCGGTGTGCGACACGCCGGGCTGCACGGTGACGTGTTCGAGGATCAGCGCGCGCAGCGCCTCCGGGCTGGCCACCGCCACGTGCAGCAGGTAGTCGTCGGCGCCGGCGGTGTGAAAAGCGGTGAGCAGCCCCGGGATTCGTCGCACCGTGGAGTGGAACCGGCCGACATGGTCCGGGTTGTGGCTGGACAGCCGCACCTTGATCATCGCCTGGATGGGCAGGCCGAGGGCCGCGGGGTCGACCTGGGCATGCACCCCGGTGACCACGCCTGCGTCCCGCAGTGCCCGCACACGGGCCAGGCAGGTGGATTCGGCGATGCCCACCCGCGCCGCGAGCGCCGCGTTCGTGATCCGCCCGTCGGCGACCAGTTCGGCGAGAAGCGCGCGATCGACCTCATCGAGCGCCGCCGGGTCGCGTGGATTCTTCGGCACGGGAAGGCACCTCTCTGAAAAATCGGCAGGATCCACGGCGAGTGAGCCGTCATACCGAAATTTACTGCATGACGAGGTTCAGATGCTTCATTTTCTGCCATCATTGCGGTATTGGAGGCCATCATGAAGTTCGATTCCGCCGCGGTGCATGGCGGCCGCGACGACCTCACCGACCTGGGCGTGCACGTCCCGCCCATCGATCTGTCGTCGACCTATCCGCTCCCGGACATCGAGTCCGGCGGGATGTCCTATGACGCGATGGCGCACGGCGGGCACCCGACCGGCGGCGGCAACGTGTACGCCCGGTTGTGGAACCCGACCGTGGCACGATTCGAGACCGGCCTGGCGGGGCTGGAGGGCACCGACGAGGCGGTCGCCTTCGCCTCGGGCATGGCGGCCATGACGGCCACGGTCCTCGCCGCGACCGCCCAGGGCCGCGGCAAGCACGTCGTGGCGGTGCGGCCACTGTACGGCGGCACCGATTTCGTCCTGAACACGTCGCTCCTGGGCACCGAGGTGACCTACTGCGACGCGCACGAGATCGCCGATGCGGTGCGCAGCGACACCTGCCTCGTCGTGCTGGAGACTCCGGCCAACCCGACGCTCGAACTGGTCGACCTGGCCGCGGTCCGGCGCGCGGCGGGCGAGGTACCGGTGCTTGTCGACAACACGTTCGCCACCCCGGTGCTGCAGAATCCGGCCGCCCTCGGCATCGACCTCGTGCTGCATTCCGCGACGAAATACCTGGGCGGACATGGCGATGTGGTCGGCGGCGTGGTCGCGACGTCCGCGGACTGGGCCAGCCGGCTGCGCCCCGTGCGGGCCATCACCGGCTCGATCCTGCACCCGCTCGCCGGGTACCTGCTGCACCGCGGCCTGGCGACCCTGCCCGTGCGGGTGCGCGCGCAACAGCAATCCGCGCGGCGACTCGCCGTCTGGTTGCAGAGCGCCCCGGGCATCGAGCGGGTGTTCTACCCGGGCCTGGCCGCCTGCGACCCCGAACGGCTCATCGGAACGCAGATGCGCGGACCGGGTGCGATGATCGCCATCGAACTCACGGGCGGTTTCGAGCACGCCGCGCAGCTGACGAAGAACCTGACCATGTTCACGCACGCGGTTTCGCTCGGCGGGGTCGACTCGCTGATCCAGCACCCTGCCGCGCTGACCCACCGCGTGGTGGAGGAGAGCGCGCGGCCGCACGCCGGTGTGCTGCGGCTCTCCATCGGACTGGAGGACGTCGAGGACCTGCAGGACGATCTCGCCCTGGCGCTCGGCGCGGTGCGGTAGGCCGGGCCGCCCGCCGGATCCTGTTCAGCCGAAGAGCGCCGGCGGGTCCTCGTCCGAGTGGCCGGCGGCGTGGCTGTGGCCGCCAGTGCGGGGGTCGGAGCTCGGGTTGGCGTCCGGGCCGGTCTCACCACGTCCGCTCGACCCGGGCCCACCGCGTCCGTCCGACCCGCTCGGGCGGACCGGCCCGCGTGGATCGGCGGAGCGCCCGGGCACGTCGTGATTGATCCGCGTCGCCCCCGGAATGCCCGGGCCCGGATCCGGGGCCGAGCCCGCCTGGTAGGCGCACGCCGCCCCGTTCGCCAGCCGGT
>CAZIIX010000358.1:0-2674 GCA_964539345.1 uncultured Actinomycetes bacterium
TGCTGTTCACCAGCTACCTGCTCGTGATGGCCGTCGCCATGCTCATCACGTCCTTCGTCTCCTCCCGGCTCGGCGGCCGCACCACGCTGATCATCGGCCTCGCCGTGATCATCGCGTTCTCCTCGCTGGCGGGCACCTCCAACACCGTCGCCGCCCTCATCGGATGGCGCGCCGGGTGGGGCCTGGGCAACGCGCTGTTCGTGGCGACCGCGCTGGCCGCGATCGTGGCGGTCGCACGCGGCGGCTCGGAGAAGGCCATCACGCTCTACGAGGCGGCGCTGGGCATCGGCATCTCGGCCGGCCCGCTGGTCGGCGCCGCGCTGGGCGGCCTGCACTGGCGCCTGCCGTTCTTCGGGGTTGCCGCGCTGATGCTCATCGCGATGGTCGCGATCGTGTTCCTGCTCAAGGAGCGCGTGTCGGTCGGTCACGGCGTCACCCTCGGCGCGCCGCTGAAGGCGCTCAGCCACGGCGGCCTGCTCATCATGGGCATCGCCGCGCTGCTCTACAACGGCGGGTTCTTCGCGGTCATCGCCACCGCCCCGTTCGCCGTGCCGCTCGGTGTCTACGGCATCGGCGGCATGTTCTTCGGCTGGGGCGTGCTGGTGGGCATCTTCGCCGTGTGGGGCGCGCCGTGGATGCACCGCACGCTCGGCCTGGTGCGCTCGTTCGCGATCGCGGTCGGCGTGTTCGCGCTGCTGCTGGTCGGTGTGGCGCTGGAGGTCCGGGCCGGAAGCACGGCGGGCGTGGTGACCCTGGTGATCATCGCGGGCGCGCCGCTCGGTGTGCTCAACACGCTGTTCACCCAGTCCGCCATGAACATCGCCCCGGTGCCCCGGCCGGTCGCCTCCGCGGGCTACAACTTCGTGCGCTTCCTGGGCGGCGCGGTCGCCCCGTACGTGTGCTCCAAGCTCGGCGAATCACTCGGCTGGGACACCCCGTTCTGGCTCGGCGCCGGCTGCGTGGCCCTGTCCCTGGCGATCCTGATGACGGTGGGCGCCCGGCACCTGCGCGCGATCAACCAGGTGCACTAGCCATCCGCCACCGATCCCGCCCTGCCGGTATGACGGAGGTCGGGTGGCGACGCGCGAGACGTCCTGTGGCACACCGCGTTCGTCCGGTATGACGGTGGATCGGCCGCCGAGCCCGCCATCGCCGCTGCCGCACCGTTTCCGGCCCGCTATGAGGTCGTTTCGCCGACGAGCCCGTGCACGATCTCGCGCGTGGCCGGGTACAGCCGCTGGTACGCGTCGTAGAGCCGCCCGTAGGCATCGGAGTGCGCCGGATCGGGCGAGATGACGGTGTCCAGCCGCGCCCAGTCGGTGGCCGGATCCACCAGCCCGGTTCCGATCCCGGCAAGGAGCGCGTCGCCGTAGCAGGCCCCGATCGTCTCGGCCGGGACGAGTTGTTCGCGGCCGGTGACGTCGCTGACGATCTGGGTCCACAGCCCGCCCTTGGTGCCGCCGCCCACGGCCATGATGCGCTCGGCGGGACCTCCTGCGGCGTCGAGGAAGTCGATGATCTGTCGGATGCCGCAGGCGACGCCCTCGTAGGCGGCGCGGAACAGGTGCCCGCGGCCGTGCTGCAGGGTGAGCCCGGCGATGACACCGCGCGCGTCCGGGTCGAAGATCGGGGTGCGTTCGCCGGCGAAGTACGGCAGCAGCACCAGGCCGTCGGAGCCGGGCGGGACCCGCGACGCCTCGTCGACCAGGACGTCGAAGGAGGTGCCGCCCACGAGTTTTCGCACCCACTCGGTGAGGATCCCGGAGGTGGACATGCCGGCGGCGAGCGTGTAGGAGCCGTGTTCGATGCCGGCGGTGGTCCACAGCAGCGGGTGCGGGGCGGGTTCCTCGACGACCTGGACGAAGAACATCGTCGACCCGTACATCAGCATCAGGTCGCCGGGCCGGCGCACCCCGGCGCTGAACCCCTCGGCCCACGCGTCGATGGTGCCTGCTGCGACGGGAGTGCCTGCGGGAAGGCCGGTCTCGTCGGCGGCGCGGGCGGTGACGCTGCCGACGATGTCGGCCGGATCGGCCAGTCGCGGGAAGGCCAGGCCGGGGGCGATATCGTCACACCACTCGGCGATCCAGTCGCGGCCGTGCAGGTCGTAGAGGGGATCGCACTGGCTGGCGCTGTGCCGGTCGAGCACGTATTCGCCGGTGAGCTTCGCGACGATGTACGAGTTGGAGTTGTGCCAGGCGGTGGCGCGCTGCCAGGCCTCCGGCTCGTGCCGCCGGGCCCAGAGGAGTTTCGGGCCGACCGCCTGCGAGGACAGCGCGGTGCCGCCACGCTCCATGATGCGCTCGGCGCCGTAACGCTCGGTGAGTTCGGCGATCTCGGCCGTCGCGCGCATGTCGATGCCGTACAGGATCGCTGGCCGGACCGGGCGCAGGTCCGCGTCGGTGAGCAGCAGGCACGGCCCGACACCGCTGACGCAGACTCCGGTGATGGACCCGTCCGGCACCTGCGGGACCAGTTCGCGGCACAGCCGGACCACGTCGCCCCACCACACGTCCTCGGCGTCGAGTTCGACCCAGCCGGGCCGCGGGTGCGATACCTCGTGCGGGCAGGTCGCGGTGGCGATGATCTCGCCGTCCGGGGCGGCAAGAACGCCCTTGCTGCTGGCGGTGCCCAGGTCGATGCCCAGGAGGTAGGTGCTCATAACGCAGTTCTT
>CAZIIX010000359.1:0-2662 GCA_964539345.1 uncultured Actinomycetes bacterium
CCGGCTCGGCGCAGGGCTTCGGCCTGCTGGGCAACGACCGAGTACCGACGTTCCTGCTGCCGGCGAACCCGGTGTCGGCGCTGGTGGTGTTCGAGGTGATCGTCCGGCCGCTGCTGCGCACCATGCTCGGGCGCCGCAACCCGTACCGGCGTACCGTCACCGCGCGCACCCTCACCCCGATCTCCTCGCCGGCGGGCCGCCGCCAGTACTTGCGCGGGCAGCTCATGCGCGACGATGACGATGACTATCTGGTGCACGTCCTGGGCGGGCGCAGCACCCACCTGCTCGCCTCCCTGGCCGAGGCGAACTGCCTGGTGATCGTGGATGAGGACACCACGGAAGTCCCGGTGGGGCAGGACGTCTCGGTGGCATTCCTCGCGCAGCGCGCCTAGCCTGGCGTCGTCATGGACAACCCCGGCGTTCTCGCGGGGCCGACATCGGCCAGGAACCGCCGGCACCCCGGCTGGCCCGCCGAACTGGGCCCGCTGACGACCGATGCCGGTGCGGTGCGGCTACGTCCGTTGAAGCGGCGGGACGGCAGGACATGGCGGCAGCTGCGGCTGCGCGACCGGGCGTTGATCGAATGCTGGGACGCGACCAGCCCGCTGAACTGGGTCGACCGGCACTCACCCGCGGCCTGGCGCGACCAGCTGATGATGCTCCGGCGGGCGGCGCGGCACGGCAGCTCCCTGCCGTTCGCGCTCACCGTGGACGGCGTATTCGCCGGACAGGTGACGATCGGCGGCATCCAGCGCGGGGCGCTGCGCGCGGGGTGGATCGGCTACTGGGTCGACTCGACACTGCACGGCCACGGGGTCGCATCGGCCGGCGTGGCCCTGGCGGTGGCGCACGGGCTGGGGCCGGTCGGACTGCACCGCATCGAGGCGACGATCTCGCCGGACAACCACGCCAGCATCGGGGTGGCGCGGCACATCGGCATGCGCGAGGAGGGGCTGCTGCAGCGCTACCTGGACATCTTCGGGGCGTGGCGCGACCACTTGCTGTTCGCGATCACCGTGGAGGAATTGCCGCCGGGGCGCAACCCGGCCGCGAGGCTGTTCCGCAGGTAGCGCTGTGCCGGTGGGCGTGTCATGCGGGGCGGATGGGGCTGATGTGACTAGCGTGAACGGTCAGCGGTACTAGTCCCTCCCTGGGGCGCCGCCGGCGCTGCTATCAGCCTCGCCAGTTCGAGTTCGAGAGGAGCCTGACGTGCCTTCGCTGCCGACGTCGCTCATCCTGCTCGGGCTCGTCGCGGCCTGGCTGATCGTGCTGGTCCCGATGGTGTCCAAGCGGCGTGAGCATGTTCCCGAGAGTGACGAGGACGCCGCCGGTTTCCGTATCCTGCGTCGCCGGTCCGGGGAGTCGCGGCGCCGACCGGTGCTCAGTCGCACGGCCCGCGGCATCGATGAGGACTTCGACGGGGACTCCGATCGGGACGTCGATGGGTACCTGGATGGGGACGTCGACGGTGATGTCGACACTGACGAGTATGACGAGGAACTGGTCGATGACGAGGTCTCCGAAACCGTCACCGTCGACGCGGATGCCGACGTGCACGCCGATGCGGACACGCTCCGCGCGGCGGAGGACGCCGCCGATGGGCGCCAGGATGCCGACGATGTAGAGGTGCGCGTCGCCGCGACCGGACGCACCGACGGTCGCGGTCATGACGAGCACCTCGACGAGTCGGACAGCGAGGACAGCTATGACGAAGTGGCCGAGCGGCCCGCGGCCCCGCGGGAGCTGACCGACGACGAGGCGCCGGCGGTTGCCGCGCGCGAGCGCGAGAGTTCGCGCGCCGGCCGTGTTCTCGGCCGCGGTTCGCGTGTCGAGCAGGATCGTGGCCCCGCACCCGCCGCGGAGGAGCAGGAGCGCCCGTTGCGCGTGTCGGCCCGGACCGATCGTCATACCTCACCCGTGCGCGACGCAGCGGAGGACTGGGACCAAGTGAACGAGCGACGTGCAGCCCGCGCGGTCGTCGCCCCGCCGCGGGACGAGGATCGCTGGTCGGACGAGCGCGAGGACGACGTGCGCGACCGCTACGGCGTCGCCGATGCGGGCCGCGACGGATACGACCACGACGGCTACCGCGACGAGTGGGATCGCAGCGACGACCGCGACGGTGATCGCAGCGACGAGCGGGACCGCGACCGGCCCAGCGCCCCGTCCTACCGGAGCCGCCCCATCCGTCCCGGCCGCGGAGGCTACGACCCGCAGGCGGCCGCCCGCGCCAAGGCCTACCGGTACCGGCAGCGCCGCCGCGTCGTCATGGTGCTGCTGGCGTTGACGATCGTCGGCGCGCTGCTCGGCTGGCTCGGCTTCGCAATGGCCTGGGCCGGGGCCGCGACGACGACCGTGCTGCTCGCGCTCTACCTGGCGTATCTGCGCCGGCAGGTGCGGTTCGAGGAGGAGATCCGGGTGCGCCGTGAGGCACGGTTGCAGCGGGCACAGGAGATTCGCCCCGCGTACCGGCCATCCGTGGCCGAACAGGTGCGGGCGCATCGCGGTGGGTCGTACGACGACGACTATCGGGTGCGATCCCATGCACGGCCCACGCTGCCGCCGTCGTCGGTCGCGCGCGGCATCCCGGTCGATCTCGAGGACGACGATCCGGCGTTCGACGACCTGGAGTACTACGAGCCGATGCCGTACCGGCGGGCCG
>CAZIIX010000360.1:0-2659 GCA_964539345.1 uncultured Actinomycetes bacterium
GTCTCCGGGTGATCGGCGACCAGTCGGTGGAACGGGCAGTTCCGCAGCACCACCGTGCCGTCCGGCCGGGCGTGCGGCTCGAACCCCTGGTCCTCGAGCACCTCGTCCAGACCGCCCGCGCCCGAGGCGAGCGCCGATCCGGCCTCCCGTGCCGCCTCGGCCAGGGCGTCGATGACGTTGCCCCCGGAGGCGCTCGACCGCTCCACCGCGCTCGCCAACAGCGTCGCCGCGAGGTCGTAGTGGCGCTCGGGCACGTTCACCGAGACCTCCGACATCGCGCGCCGGTAGAGCTTCGCCGGCCGACCCGAGCCGGGTCCGGTCCGGCCGGACAGCCGCCGGTACTCCACCTCGAGCAGGCCCTGCTCGGCCAGCCGGTCCAGGTGGAATGCCGCGGTGGAGCGCGGCAGCCCGAACTCGTCGGCGATCGCATCACGCCCGACCGGTTCGTCGGAGCGGGCGATGAAGCCCAGCAGGGCGCGCCGGGTCGGGTCGTCGAGGGCGGTGACCGCTGCCAGGCGGGCGTCGAAGGGCTGTGTGTGCATGACGCTATTCTAACAACAATCTGAGTTGACGAAAGAAGTTTTGGTGACTTACTGTAAGAACATGAGCTTGGTAGAAGAGGCCTCCGCGGCCGACATCGAACTGGCCGGACTCGTCGACGATCGCACGGTCACTCCGCTGCGGCGGCGGATCCGGCGCGTCGAGCCCGGCGTCGGCCGCCCCGATCGCGCGGCCGCCCAGCGTGCCGTGGCCGACCTGCTCAGCGCGCTCGGCCGCGATCCGTCCGGCCCGCACCTGGCCGACACCCCGCGCCGAGTCGCGGACGCCCTGATCGAGCTGACCACGCCCGCCGAATTCGACCTCACCACATTCCCGAATGACGAGGGCTACGACGAGATGGTCGTCGAGGTCGGCATCCCCCTGCACTCGCTGTGCGAGCATCACATGCTGCCGTTCTACGGCCAGGCGCACATCGCCTACATTCCCGGCGAGCGCATCCTGGGCATCTCGAAGCTGGCACGGGTCGCGGAGATGTTCGCGCGGGACCTGCAGGTGCAGGAGCGGCTGACCGCGCAGATCGCCGACTGGCTGGTCGACAACGTCCGGCCCCGTGGCGTAGGAGTGGTGATCGAGGCCGAGCATCTGTGCCAGTCGATACGCGGGGTGCGCGCCGCCGGAGCGCGGACCGTCACCTCGGCACTGCGCGGAATACTCAAGACGGACGGACGGGCGCGGGAGGAGTTCCTCTCGCTCACCCGCAACACGGCACGGTGACCGGGCGCCGCACGCGCACCGGATTCGACGACAGGAGGCCACAGTGGGCGACCAGCAGTTTGTGATCATCGGCGGCGGGCTGGCCGGGGCGAAGGCGGCCGAGACGCTGCGCAGCGAGGGCTTCGACGGATCCGTCGTGCTCGTCGCCGCGGAGGACTCGCTGCCCTACGAGCGGCCGCCGTTGTCCAAGGGCGTGCTCGCCGGGACGGACGAGGACGAGTCCATCTATGTCCATGACGCCAAGTGGTACGCCGACCACGAGGTCGATCTGCGTCGCGGTGTCCGCGCGCTGTCGATCGATCGCTCGGCCCGGACGGTCGCGCTCTCCGACGGGTCGTCCGTCGGCTACGACAAGCTGCTGCTGACCACCGGCTCCGCCCCGCGCAAGCTCCGGGTCGACGGCTCCGACCTGGACGGCGTGCACTACCTGCGAACCAAGCCGAATTCGGACGCATTGCGCGAGGCCCTCAAGCCCGGCGGCCGGCAGGTCGTGATCGTCGGCGGCGGATGGATCGGACTGGAGGTCGCGGCAGCGGCCCGCGGCTACGACAACACGGTGACAGTCATTGAGCCGCAGCCGGTCCCGCTGCGCGGCGCGCTGGGCGACGAACTCGGTGGGATGTTCGCCGACCTGCACCGCGAGCACGGCGTCACGCTGAAGCTGGGCGCCGGCGTCGAGGAGATCGTCGGCAAGGACGGCGCCGCGACCGGCGTACGCACCGATGCCGGCGAGGTCATCGCGGCAGACGTCGTCGTCATCGGCGTGGGCGCCAGGCCCATGACGCAGCTCGCCGAGGAGGCCGGGCTGGACGTCGACAACGGCGTCCTGGTCGACGCAGCGCTGCGCACCTCCGACGAGAACATCTACGCCGCAGGCGATGTCGCCAACGCGGCGCATCCGGTGCTGGGTCGCCGGCTGCGCGTCGAGCACTGGGGCAATGCGCTGTCCGCGGGGCCGTCGGTGGCCAAGTCCATGCTGGGCCAGGACGTCGCCTACGACCACATCCCGTACTTCTTCACCGACCAGTACGACCTGGGGATGGAGTTCACCGGCGACCTGGCCGGCGACGCGTTCGACACCATCACCTACCGGGGCGACAAGGACGGCCGCGAGTTCGTGGTGTTCTGGACCAGCGGTGGCCGGGTGTTGGCCGGGATGAACGTCAACGTCTGGGATGTCGCCGACGACATCGCCGCGCTGGTGAAGTCCGGGCGCAGGGTCGACCTGCAGCGGCTGGCCGATACCGAGGTCCCGATCGCCGAGGTGTGACGCGCGCCGCGACGGGGCACGGCGCCGGCCGAGCGGTCGGACCCATCGGCGTGGGCCGTTAGAGTAGTGGCCATGTCGCATCGGGGGGACGCGCAGCGCCGACTTCGGCTGTGG
>CAZIIX010000361.1:0-2655 GCA_964539345.1 uncultured Actinomycetes bacterium
ACGGGCCGAGATCGAGGATCCGCACGCTTCGACGATAGAGCACGTTTCGGGCAGCAGGTGTGGGGTGGCTCCGAGCGTCGGTCGATGCATCGGTCGTCGGGATCGTCCGTGGCGTTGCGGCCACTGGGGCCCAGCGTGCAGTGCGAGGCGCCGGCCTGCAACAGGCCGTGGAACCGACGCGGCAGCCGGAACTTCGCCCTTGCCTCAATTGCTGCCAACGCGGGCGCGACGCGGTCGGAACTGTCAGGCTGCAGCTCGGCGACAGGACGATCCTGGTGCACCCAGGGCGGCGGCTCAGACTGCAAAACTTTCGTTGGCGGTACTTCAATCAGGCCGCCGTAGTCAGTGAGCGTGGCGCAGACCTTGTCTGCGATCGGGCCCGCAATCGAGTACAGGCGGCCGGGGTTGCTGACGAGCCTTGGAAGGACCAGCACCGCCGCTGGCAATGCCGTGGTGGCGTCGGCCGTGAGCACGGATCCGGCTGCGAGGTCGAGATTCACGCTGACTGATGTGACGGCCAGCCAGTGGCGCATGGCCACTGCGCAAGCTGATTCACCGAAGATCCCCTCCAAGTCACGGCATCCGGCGTTATCCGACGCGCAATCTGTCGAGCCGTGCTGACAAGCGCAGCCCTTTAAGTTGAGGCTGGCCTCCGATACAGTTACGCTCGATATCACCGACCGATGCACCACAGTGCGCACCCACCGAAGAAAGGCCCCCCATGGGAACTTGGCAGCTTGACCCGTTCCACACGCAGATTGAATTCGCAGCGAAGCATCTCGGGATGATGACCGTGCGCGGTCATTTCACGGATATCTCGTCCACGGCCGATCTGGATCCCGACAACCTCGAAGCAGGGTCGGTCGAGGTGACCATCCAGATGGCCAGCGTGCAGACGCATCACCAGCAGCGAGACGCAGACCTGCGAGCGTCGAATCTCCTGGACGTGGATCAATTCCCCACGGCCACCTTCAAGTCGGACCGGATCACGAAGACAGGAGCGCAGACCTTCGACGTCACCGGGCGCCTCACCATCAAGGACGTGACGAGATCGGTCACTCTGGCCATGACCCATCTCGGCGAGTTCAACGACCCGGCCATGGGGCACCGCATCGGCTACAGCGGCACCACGTCGATTAGCCGCAAGGACTTCGGAATGTCGTTCAACCCGATGCTCGACGGCCGCATGGTGGTTGCCGACACGATCAATATCTCGCTGGAAGGCGAGCTGGTCGAGGCGCCGGAGGACGCGCCGGCAGAGGCCAACTGATCTACCCTGCAAGGCATGGGAGACGAGAGGGCGCGCACACCGCGTAGCGGTGTGCGCGCGACTCGTCGTGACGCGCTTCGAAATCGTGAGGCGTTGCGGGCGAGCGCGCGCGAGGCGTTCGCCACCGGAGGCCTTGATGCGTCACTGGAGGGCATTGCCCGTGACGCCGGAGTGTCCATCGGCACCCTCTACCGGCACTATCCCACCCGCCTCGACCTCGTTCAGGCTGTGTTTGCCGGCCGGCTCAAAGACCTTCTGGCGGCCGTCGAAGATGCCGCGAGACTGCCGGACACCTGGGCCGGGTTCTGCCGCTATATCGAGGCAAGCTGCGAGCTGCAGGTGGCCGACCGCGGCTTCGACGACCTCGCCGGCATCCGCCTGCCCCACTCATCGTGCTTGGACGCGATCCACGCCCGAATCCTCGAACTGGGCGCCGCAATCGTGCGGCGCGCGCAACAAGATGGCAGCCTACGTGGCGACATCACCCCGGAAGATCTCGCATTCATCACCTGGTCCCAGGCCCGCATCGCTCGTGCCACCCGCGCCATCGCGCCCAAGGCGTGGCGCCGCAACCTACACCTAGTCCTGGACGCCTTCCGCGCTGACACGGCCAGCCCGCTTCCCGAGCCTCCGCTCACTCGCGAGCAGCTCTACGAGGCAATGGTTCAGCTCGGAGACATCGGCCCGTGCGCGGTCAGCTAGCCCGAGGACGCCTGCAGTCGGCGTGTGAATACTGATCCCCTGGCGGCGAGTGAATGTTGACCCCCGCCTGCACTCATGGAGGGTGATCTCAGTGGAGAATTGGGTCGCTCGTGTGTACTGGGTGTGTACTCATCAAGTCTGGACGAGACTGCCATACCGGCACCGTAGTGTTTCTACCTGCTACAACAACGGTCGGGGTGGCGGGATTTGAACCCACGGCCTCTTCGTCCCGAACGAAGCGCGCTACCAAGCTGCGCCACACCCCGTGAACAGCCAGCGTTCAGTCTAGCGGATGCCGCCAGTGCGATTGACCGCGGTCGCGTCCGACGGCAACGCGTCCCGCGCCTCGTCCGCGCGCCACCCGATGGAGGCGAGCCGCGTCACGCCACCGGGGCGCGGCGTAGCGCCGCAGCGACACCGGACGGGTCATCGGTGCGCGCTACCAGCGTCAGCAGCGTGGCCTCCGCCCGGCAGAACAGCCGCACCGGCATGAACGGCGAATTCCCCAGTCCCGCCGACACGTTCAGCCACATCGGGGAGCGGTGCGGCTCGGCGGGGTCGCCACCATCGGGACCATGGTCGCCGCCGAGCCCGCCGCCGGCCGTTCCGGGCCCGCCACGCTGAGCGTCGCCGCCGAGCCCGCCGCCCGGCCGCGGCCACCGGGACAGCCCGCGCGCCCGCGC
>CAZIIX010000362.1:0-2643 GCA_964539345.1 uncultured Actinomycetes bacterium
GCCCGGTCGCGTCCGCCGGCGACGAGCTGCCACCGGAGATGCTGGCCGCCGCGACCGCGCGGGCCACCGAGCTGATGCACATCTGCGAACTCGTCGCCTGGGAGGTCGACGCCGGCCTGCGCCCCGAGGGCCGCAGCGGACCGCTGGTGCGCAGCCTGCCCGCCTACGCCGCCTACTACCAGCGGTGGGCCAAGACGTGGGAGTTCCAGGCACTGCTCAAGGCCCGACCGGCCGCCGGCGACGCGGACCTCGGGCGCCAGTTCATGGCCATGGCGCGACCGGAAGTCTGGTCCGCCGCCGACCGCGACTCGTTCGTCGCCGACGTGCAGGCCATGCGCCGCCGGGTCGAGGACGCCGTCCCGGTCGCCGACCGCACCCGCGAGTTCAAGCTCGGCGCCGGCGGGCTGCGCGACGTCGAGTTCGCCGTGCAACTGCTCCAGCTGGTGCACGGCCGCGCCGACGAGACCCTGCGCGCCCCGGGAACCCTCGACGCCATCAAGGCGCTGACCGCGGGCGGCTACGTCGGACGCGGCGACGGCGCGGAACTGGCCGACTCGTACGCGTTCCAGCGGCGCGTCGAACACCTGCTGCAACTACAGCGGCTCCGCCGGACGCACAGCCTTCCGGCCACCGCCGAGGACCTCGAATGGCTCGCCCGCGCCGACGGCTACCCGATGGTGCCGCGCGGCAGCGTCGGCGCCGGCACCCGGCTGACCTCCGAGCTGACCCGGCACAGCACGACGGTGCGACGACTGCACGAGAAGCTGTTCTACCGGCCGCTGCTCACCGCGGTGGCCGCCGTGCCCACCGACGAACTGCGCCTGACACCGGCCGCCGCCGCCAACCGCCTGGCCGCCCTCGGATTCGCCGCGCCCGCGCCGGCCCTGCAGCACCTGGCGGCACTGACCGACGGGGTCTCCCGGCGCGCCGCCATCCAACGCACCCTGCTGCCGGTGCTGCTCGGCACGTTCGCCGACGCGCCCGACCCGGACGCGGGCCTACTGGCCTACCGGCAGGTGTCCGACGCGCTCGCCACCACGCCCTGGTTCCTGCGCCTGTTGCGTGACGAGGGCCTGGTGGCGCAGCGGCTGGCGCGACTGCTGGGCACCTCGCGGCTGGTCGCGGACCTGTTGCAGCGCGCCCCCGAGGTGCTGCGCCTGCTGGTCCATGACGCGGCCCTGACCGGCGTCGACCCGTCCGCGACGAGCGAGGTGGCGTCCTCGGCGCTGCAGGTCCGCGCCGCGCGTGCGCAGGACGCGTGGGCGGCGGCTCGCGCGGCCCGGTCTGCGCGCCGGCACGAGATGCTGCGCCTGGCGTGTGCGGATCTGCTCGGGTTGGCGGACACGACCGTCGTCATCGACGGGCTGACCGCGATCGCCGACGCGGCGGTGCGCGCCGCACTGCAGGCCGCCTACCGGCAGGTGCTGCGCGACCGGGACGCCACCGGGCCGGACGGCGCGACCGACATCGCGGCCGACTCCGCCACCGACGTCGGGACGCCGGACGCCGCGCCGCCGCCCGGCCTGGCCGCGCGCGTGGCCGTCATCGGCATGGGACGGTTCGGCGGAGCCGAGATGGGCTACTCGTCCGACGCGGACGTGCTGTTCGTCGCCGAACCGGCCTACCCTGGCGCCGACCCGCAGCAGGTCACCGACGAGGGCAGCGCCATCGCCGAGCTGACCACCCGGCTGCTCGGCCGCACCAGCGTCGACCCACCGCTGAACATCGACACCGACCTGCGCCCGGAAGGCCGCGGCGGCCCGCTGGTGCGCACCGTCGAGTCGTACCGGGAGTACTGGAAGCGCAACATCCGGCCGTGGGAGCGACAGGCGCTGCTCCGCGCCCGAGCCGTCGCCGGCGATGACGACGTCACGGCGTCATTCCTCGCCGCCATCGACGAGCTCCGCTACCCGGACGGCGGACCGACCCCGTCCGACGTGCGCGAGATCCGCCGCATCAAGGCGCGGGTCGACACCGAGCGACTGCCGCGCGGCGCCGACCCGGCCCTGCACACCAAACTCGGCCGCGGCGCGCTCTCCGACATCGAGTGGACCGTGCAGCTGCTGCAGCTGCGGCACGCCGGCGAGGTGGAGGAACTGCGCTGTACCGGCACGCTGACGGCGATCGACGCGGCGCGCGATGCGGGCCTGTTGCGCGGCGACGACGCGCGCGACCTGGCCGAGGCGTGGACGATGGCCACCCGCGCCCGCAACGCGATCATGCTGGTGACCGGCAAGTCCGGCGACGAGATCCCCGGGCACGGGCGGGTGCTGGCCGGCGTCGCGCAGGCCTGCGGATACGACTCGGGCGACGATCCGGGCCTGTTCATCGACGACTACCGGCGGGCGACCCGACGCGCCCGGCGCGTCGTGGACCGGCTGTTCGATGACGACTGAGGCGCGTGGCGCGCGGCGTCGGATCCTTTTGGAATGATGGCACTGTGCCTCTGTGGATCTGGATAGTCATCATTGTCGTCGCGCTGCTCATCGTGGCGGCCATCGTCGGCGTGCTCGTCGCACGGGCCCGCCGCGTCTCGATCACCGAGGCGAAACCGGCCGACGAGCAACGCGGAGTCGACAAGCCGCCCGGCGGCGGGGGCTACCGGGCAGGCGGATCCATCTCGTTCTCCTCGGGCAGCGGCAC
>CAZIIX010000363.1:0-1380 GCA_964539345.1 uncultured Actinomycetes bacterium
CCCCCGGCTACCAGGACCGGTCCAGGTCGGCGTGCTGCCGCACCCAGGTGTGCATGGCGATACCTGCCGCCACTCCGGCATTGATCGACCGCGTCGACCCGAACTGGGCGATCGACACGATGACGGAGCAGTCGGCGCGCGCCCCGTCGGACAGGCCCTCGCGTTCGGAGCCGAACAGCAGCAGGCACTCCCGCGGCAGCGCCACCGTCTCGATCGGCACCGCCCCGGGCAGGTTGTCCACGGCCACCACCGCCAGCCCGGACTCCGCCGCGAACGCGACCAGATCGGCCACGGTCGCATGGTGCCGCACGTGCTGGTACCGATCGGTCACCATGGCGCCGCGGCGGTTCCACCGGCGACGCCCGACGATGTGCACGGCGGCGGCCGCGAACGCGTTGGCGGTCCGCACGACCGTGCCGATATTCATGTCGTGGCCGAAGTTCTCGATCGCCACGTGGAACGGGTGCCGGCGGGTGTCGAGGTCGGCCACGATCGCGTCGTGGTGCCAGTAGCGGTAGTGGTCGACCACGTTGCGGTGGTCACCGTCGGCGAGCAGCGCCGGGTCGTAGCGCGGGTCGTCCGGCCACGGCCGCGGGTGGGGTCCGACGCCGGCCGGGGGCGAGACACCCTCCCACTCGGTCGGGCCCGGCCGGCCGGGAGGGGCGGTGCCGGATTCCTGCGTCATACCCGGTGCGACGCCGCGGACGGCCCAGCCAGGCCCAGGTCGTCCAGGCCGAGCAGATAGCGATAGTCGAGCCCCCGCGCCCGGATCGCCTCGGCCGCGCCGGTGTCCCGGTCGATGACGGTGGCCACGCCGACCACGGTGGCTCCGGCGCCGATCAGCACGTCGACGGCCTGCAGCACGGAGCCGCCCGTCGTGGACGTGTCCTCCACGGCGAGCACCCGCCGGCCCGAGACCGACGGCCCCTCAATGCGTTTGGTCATGCCATGGTCCTTGACCGACTTGCGCACGACGAACGCGTCCAGTTGCCGGCCGGGGGCGTGCAGCATCGCCAACGCCACGGGGTCGGCGCCGAGGGTCAGGCCGCCGACGGCGTCGAACTGCCAGTCCATCGTCAGCTGCTGCAGCAGCACGCCGATCAGCGGGCCCGCCTCGTGGTGCAGGGTGGGCACGCGCGCGTCGATGTAGTAGTCGGCCTGCTGGCCCGATGCCAGCGTGACGCGGCCGTGGACGACGGCGAGATCGCGCACCAGCTCGGCCAACCGGGCCCGGAGCTCCGGGTCGACGGTGGGATGCTGTTCGCTCACCCTGTCAGCTTCGCACAGTCGCCGATCGGGCCGGCAGCGACCGGGCTGCGACCGGGCAGCGACCGGTCCGGTCAGCGACCGGGCAGCGTCGGTCAGGGCAGCGTCGGTCAG
>CAZIIX010000363.1:1480-2629 GCA_964539345.1 uncultured Actinomycetes bacterium
GGGCAGCGTCGGTCAGGGCAGCGTCGGTCAGCGGCCGGCCAGCGCCGCGTACTCGGTCGCGACGCGGGCACCCAGCCGCGCGTTGTTCTCCACCAGCGCAATATTGGCGGTCAGGCTCGAGCCGCCGGTGATCTCCACGATCCGGCCGAGCAGGAACGGGGTCGCCTCCTTGCCGTGGATCCCGCGTGCCTGCATGTCCGAGAGCGCCTGGTCGATGATGCCGTTGATCTCGTGCGCGGGAATCTCGTCGGCCTCGGCGATCGGGTTGACCACGGCGATGCCGCCCGCGATGCCCATGTCCCATTTGGTGCGCATCACCGCCGCCACCTCGGCCGGAGAGTCCACCCGCATCGGCACGTCATGCCCGCTCTCCCGGGAGAAGAACGCCGGGAACTCATCGGTGCCGTAGCCGAGGACCGGCACTCCCAGGGTCTCCAGCCGTTCGAGCGTGAGGCCGATGTCCAGGATGCTCTTGACCCCGGCGGACACCACGGCCACATCGGTCAGCGACAGCTCGGTGAGGTCGGCGCTGGTGTCGAACGTCTGCTGGGCGCCGCGGTGCACCCCGCCGAGGCCCCCGGTGACGAACACCCGGATGCCGGCCATCGCGGCCAGGCGCATGGTGGCGGCCACAGTGGTGGCGCCGTGCTCGCCGCGGGCGACGATGTACGGCAGGTCCCGGATGCTGACCTTCGCCACGTGCGGGTCGGAGGCGAGCAGCTCCAGGTCGTCGGCCGTCAGCCCGATCCGCGGGACACCGCCGAGCACCGCGATCGTCGCCGGGACCGCCCCGCCGTCCCGGATGATCTGTTCCACCGTCCGCGCCATCTCCACGTTCTGCGGGTACGGCATCCCGTGGCTGATGATCGTGCTCTCCAGCGCCACCACCGGCCTGCCCCCGGCCAGCGCGGCGGCGACCTCGTCGGTGAGCGCGAGGCTGGGGTGCGGGGCCGGGATGCCGCGTCGCGAATCGCTGGCGGTGCCGGGGGTGGCCGGCGTGGCGGCGGGGGTGGTCGGCGCGCTGCCGGGAATGCTGCCGGGGGTCGTGCTCACTGCATCGTCTCCTTGAGGACTGGTCTCGGTGTCGATTCCGTTGCTGGCGTCTCGGCTGGCTGCGGGTCCGGCGGCGCTGCCGGCGGCGGGTCCGGC
>CAZIIX010000364.1:0-2625 GCA_964539345.1 uncultured Actinomycetes bacterium
AGCTACTGTAGCACAGGTCGCTGACGTGACAGCTACCTGGCGCTCAGGGCACCCGCCCGGGTGGTGCGACCCGACCGCCAGGACACGGCCTTGACAGCTGCCGGCGGAGTGGGCACCATACAACCTTATGGTTGTGCATGACGAGAGGCCGGCCACGGTCGATCTGACCGACGAGGAGGTCGACCGCCTCTTCCAGGCGCTCGCCGATGCCACGCGGCGGGACATCGTCCGGCGCACTCTGACGCGGGAGGACTCGGTCTCCGGCCTGGCGGCCTCCTATGCGATGTCCTTCGCCGCCGTACAGAAGCATGTCGCCGTCCTGGAGCGCGCCGGTCTGGTCACCAAGATCCCGCACGGTCGGGAGCGCCTGGTCCGGGCCAATCCCGCCGCCATCGCCAAGGCCCAATACCTGCTCGGCCGCTACGAGGAGCTCTGGCGCTTCCGCATCGACCGCCTCGACGCGGTGCTCGACAACGACGTCTGACCCGTCCCCCATCACCGGCAGCACTGCCACCACCGACCATCCGAACACCGCCCAGGAGGCACCAATGCCGATCACGACCGTCACCACAGACCCAGAGGCTCTCACCATGACGGTGGTCGCGGACTTCACCGCCCCGCTGCGCCGGCTGTGGGACGCCTATCTCGACCCGCGCCTGCTGGAGAAGTTCTGGGGACCGCCGGAATGGCCTGCCACGTTCGTCCGGCACGACGCCCACACCGGCGGATGGAGCCACTACTTCATGACCGGCCCGTCGGGCGAGACGACCCATGGGTACTGGCAATGGATCTCCGTCGACGACCTGCGCGGCTTCGAGGTGCGCGATGGCTTCGCGAACGATGACGGGACGCCGAATACCGACACCCCGTCGATGCGAATGACGTTCGTCTTCGAGGAGACCGGCCGTGGATCGCGGTGCGTCACCACGACACACTTCGACTCCGTCGAGGACCTCGACACGCTGCTGGGCATGGGCATGGAGGAGGGCATGGCGTCCGCCATGGGCCAGATGGACGCGGTCCTCGCCGACCTGGCCGCGTTCGCCGCCGGCGACGGCACCGCCACGCAGATCCTGTCCGACACCACCGTGCGGATCAGCAGGGTCATCCGCGGCGATGTGGAGACCGTCTGGCGCGCCCACCATGACGCCGCGCTGATTCGCCGATGGATGCTCGGGCCGGATGGGTGGACGATGCCCGTCTGCGAGCCCGCGTCATCGGTCGGCGAGGCCTACCGGTGGGAGTGGGAGGACAGCAACGGCGAGAACCGTTTCGGGTTCACCGGAACCGTTCTCGAATCCCACCCGCCGTATCGCGAGGTGACATCCGAGTCGATGATCGGCACGGACGGTCCGGCGGTCAGGAGCGAGCTGACCCTCACCGCGGTCGAGGCCGGGACGCTGCTTGCCACGGTCCTGACGTATCCGGACGCCGCGACCCGCGACACGGTCCTCGCCACCGGCATGGCCGACGGGATGGAGGCGTCGTACGCGCGACTGGAGACCGTCGTGACAGCGGCTACGCCCCAGGTTTGACGGCACGCACGATCGCACCGTGCATGCCGTCCGCCACCCGGTGGGTGAAGACCACGTCGGCGTCGACGAACCCGACCTCCGCTAGACCGTCGAGGTACTCCCGACGGGACAATGCGCCAGCAATGCATCCGACGTAGGAGCCGCGGGACGCGCGATCGGCGGCCGTCAAGGCGTCCTCGGCCACGACATCGGAGATGCCGATGCGCCCGCCGGGGACGAGTACGCGGAACATCTCGCGCAGCACGGCGGGTTTGTCCGTCGAGAGATTGATGACGCAGTTCGAGATCACCACGTCCACCGTGCCGGCGGGCAGCGGCACATCCTCGATGGTTCCGCGCAGGAACGCGGCATTCTCGACTCCGGCACGGGCCTTGTTCGACTCCGCGAGGTCGAGCATCTCGTCGGTCATGTCGACGCCGTACGCGAATCCGGTGGGGCCGACGCGGCGCGCGGAGAGCAGTACATCGATGCCACCGCCGGAGCCCAGGTCGAGCACCGTCTCGCCGGCCCGAAGCTCGGCGACCGCCGTCGGATTCCCGCAGCCGAGCGATGCCGCGACTGCCTCTGCGGGCAATTCGCCCTGCTCACCGGCGCTGTACAGCCCGGCGCCGAACGCGTCGTCCACCTCGCCGGCACCTCCGCAGCAGGACGCGTTCTCGGTCGGCGCGCCGGCACGGACGACAGCGTTCGCGGCCTCGGCGTAGCGTGCTCGGATCTGCTCGCGCAGCGCGGCACCGGACATGATGGCCTCCTCTGATCGCAACCCGATCCATCGAGCATCATCGATACATCGACGTTTGTCAATATATGTGCGACACTGACCCCATGGTCGCCGCAGCACCTCCGCCCTCTCCTGCGACCACTGCCGCCGCGGGAGTCGTCACCGCCCCCGCACGCCCGGCGACGACCGCCGGCGCCTGCTGCCCACCGCTGACCGCGGGCGCCGTGGACGCAGCCAGCGCAGCGATCCTCGCTCGTGGATTCCGGGCATTGAGCGATCCCACCCGAGTGCGGTTGCTGTCGCTGATCGCCGCCGCGGAGGGCGGCGAGGCCTGCATCTGCGACCTCACCGACCCGGTGGGCCTGACGC
>CAZIIX010000365.1:0-2616 GCA_964539345.1 uncultured Actinomycetes bacterium
GACGGCACCACGAGCAATCCGGATCGCGACGCCGTCCGGGCGGCGGCGTCCGGCGGCGAGGGTTTCTGGCTCGATCTGACCGCGATGGACGCCGACGCCGGCGCCGTGCTGCGCGAGGACTTCCACTTCCATCCGCTCGCGGTCGAGGACGCCGAGCATTTCGGCCAGCGCCCGAAGGTCGAGCCCTACGACGGCTTCGTGCTCGTCGTCATCTATGGCATCGCGGCGGACGGCAGCGCGCTGGAGATGCATTGTTTCGTCTCCGAGCACTACCTGGTGACCGTCCGGCAACAGCAGGTGCCCGGCTGGGAGGCGCTGGTCCGACGGCTCGGCCGCGCGGACCGCTTCCATCCCGCGGGTCTGCTCTACCTGATCTGGGATCACTTGGTGGACGGGTACTTTCCGGTGCTGGACGACATCGAGGACGAGATCGACACGATCCAGGACGACATCCTGCGGGCACCGTCCGACCAGCAGCTGGCGCGGCTGTTCGCGCTCAAGCGACGGCTGATCTCGCTGCGCCGGTTCGCCACCGACCAGCGCGACATGGCGGCTCCACTGCTGACGCACGCCCAGGCGCTGCCCGACATGACGGCCAGCGTCGAGCGCTACTACCGGGACATCTACGACCACTTGGTGCGCATCAGCCAGACGGCCGACAACGCGCGGGAGCTGCTGTCGTCCGCCGTGGACACCCATCTGTCCATGACGTCGACCCGGCTGAACGTGGTCATGAAACAACTCGCGATCATCGCGACCGTGTTCCTCCCGCTGACGTTCCTGACCGGGTTCTTCGGGCAGAACTTCGGATGGCTGGTCGACCACATCGGCGGGGCGCCGGTGTTCTGGGTCGTGGCGGTCGGGCTCCCCGTCGTCGTGGCGCTCGTGCTGCTCGCGATGTTCCGCCGCATGGGCTGGCTCGCCGGCCGCGCCCGCTGATCCCGGCCGGGCTACTGCTCGCGCAACGCCGCTTCCACGCGTTCGACCTTCGCGGTGAGCTCCCCGCTGTGGCCGGGCCGGATGTCCGCCTTGAGCACCAGACCGACCCGGGTGCCGTGCTTCCCGACCGCCTCGCAGGCCTGCTTGACCACGGCCATGCACTCGTCCCACTCGCCCTCGACGGTGGTGAACATGGCGTCGGTGCGATGGGGCAGCCCGGAGTCGCGTACCACTCGCACCGCGTCCGCCACCGCCCGTGACACCGAGTCGCTCGCCGATCCTCCCGAGGGTGCTACCGAAAATGCGATCAACATGGTCCCACTGTACGGCCGCTCGTGCACCACCATCAGCGCGGACGACGGATGATCCGTAGAGTCTGGGACAAGGACTTCGGGCCGCAAAGGAGTGTGCAATGGCAACCGTGGATCTGTCGCATCGCCCCGCGTCGTTCGGCCGGCTCTTCCTGGACCGCGTCGCCGCCACTCCGCACGCCGAGGCCTTCTTCGGACCCGAGCCGAGCGCTCCGGAGCAGTGGCGGCGGTTGACCTGGGCCGAGACCGGCACCCGCGTGTCGGAGCTGGCCGCCGGCCTGATCTCGCTGGGCGTCGGGCTGGAGGACCGCGTCGCCATCGCCTCCTCCACCCGTCTGGACTGGGTGTTGGCGGACCTGGCCGTGATGTGCGCCGGCGGCGCCACGACCACGATCTATCCGACCACCAAGCAGGACGACGTCACGTTCATCGTCACCGATTCCGGCTCGGTGGTCATCTTCGCCGAGGACGACGAGCAGCTCGCCAAGCTCACAGGCGCGCCGCTGGCCGACGTGCGGGCGATCGTCACGTTCGACGGCACCGCCGACGGCGAGCGGGTGTTGTCCATGGAGCAGTTGGCCGAGCGCGGACGCGCGCTGCTCGCCGAGAGCCCGGACGTGGTGACCGATCGGGTCGCCGAGGTCGGGCCGGAGAACCTGGCGACGCTGATCTACACCTCCGGCACCACCGGCAAACCGAAGGGTGCGCGGCTGGTCCATGACAACTGGACGTACGAGGGCGCCGCGGCCGACGCCATCGACATCCTGCGGCCGGACGACGTCCAGTACCTGTGGCTCCCGCTGTCGCACGTCTTCGGCAAGGTGCTGCTGGCCATCCAGCTCACGGTCGGGTTCTCGTCCGCGGTCGACGGGAACCTGGACCGGATCGTCGCGAACATGGCGAAGGTGCGGCCGACATTCATGGCCGGTGCGCCGCGCATCTTCGAGAAGGTGCGCGCCAAGGTCACTCTCACCGCCCAGGGTGACGGCGGCATCAAGGCGAAGATCTTCAATTGGGCGTTCGCCCTGGGGGTACGCAAGGTGCGGCTCGAACAGGTCGGCGCGCCCGTCCCGGGCATGCTGCGGGCCAAGTACGCGATCGCGAACAAGCTGGTGTTCAGTAAGATCCAGAACCTCGTGGGCGGCCGGGCCCGCTTCTTCATCTCCGGGTCCGCGGCGCTGTCCACCGATGTGGCCGAATGGTTCTCGGCAGCCGGCGTGCCGATCCTGGAGGGCTACGGCCTGACGGAATCCAGCGCCGCCAGCTGCGTGAACCTGCCGCAGGACTTCCGCATCGGCACCGTGGGCCCGCCGCTGCCCGGCACCGAGGTGATGATCGCCGCGGACGGCGAGATCCTGATGCGCGG
>CAZIIX010000366.1:0-2610 GCA_964539345.1 uncultured Actinomycetes bacterium
TCTCGAAGTTCTCGCCGATCTCCTTGATCTTGCCGGTGCTGTCGTAGACGGTCAGCGACCCTTCCTCCTGGGCCGCGGCGATCAGCTCGTCGAGCGAGAAGTCCGCCGCCGCATCGCTGCTCGGCGAGGCCTCGTCATCCGACGCATCGTCGCCGCTCGGCGCATCCGCGCCGGCGCTGTCCCCCGCGGACGCCGCTCCGGACGCCGCACCGGTCGGCGCTGAGTCATCGGTGTCGGGCGTCGAGGACGGTGCGCACGCGGCCACCACAGCGACCGCTGCCAGTGCGGCGAGAAGTGTGACGACTCGGTTCGCCCGTCCGGGCCGTTGCGACAACACGTTCATGATCGGATCCTCCCGGCCGGGCCGGCCTCACGCCGGCCCGGCCACCCGTAGCGATTAGTGGTGGTTGATACGCCAGAAGTCCTGCGTGTCCTGCCGCTGCTGGGCTTCCTTCTTGAGGATGTCAGTGCCCTGGCCGATGAACATCAGCTGCTGGTCCCAGTCGGTCAGCCCGTCCGGGCTGAGCTTGGGATCCTGCGGCACGTCCGCATTGGCCGATTGCGCCCCGTTGTCGGAGATCGACGGCAGGATGCCCTCCTCGGTCAACAGGTAGTGCACGAACAGCTTCGCGCCGTTGGGGTGCTTCGATCCGGTGGTGATCGAGGTGTACTTCGGCGCCGCGATGCCCGACCACGGCTGCATGCCCGCACAGAAGGCCATGTGGTAGCCCTTCTCCTCGATGTCGCGGTACTTGCCGGTGGACAGCAGCCCCATCGGCGGGTTCTCCTGGTCACCGGCGCCGACGCCGGCGGCGGCGTCCTCGTCCGAACCGGTCAGCACCGGGTCATTGCCGGCCAGCGCCTTGATGAACTGATGGGCCGCGTCCTCGTCGGACGTGTCGAGCGGCTCGCCGTTGAGGTCCTCGTAGGCCTTCTCCAGGGCGTCATTCTGCGTCAGCGACATCTCCGTCATCCAGTCCGCGAACTTGGGCTTGTTCAGCGGGTCCTGCATCATGAACTTGCCCTTCCACTCGGGCTGGGTGAGCTGCCAGATGTTGTCCACGGGGCACCCGTCCGGGTTGGCCTGGTCGTTGTAGGTGAATACCGTAGCGCTGGTGATCATCACCTGCGGATCCGTCATGCCCTTCCGGATGTTCAGATCGGGCGGGCTCCAGCTGTAGACGATCTTCTGCGGCAGCAGCTCGTTGACGAGCGTGGGGCCGTCGTCGAAGTCCAGCACGTCCACGGTGACGTTGTCGGCCTGCGCCTCGCGCGTGGCCTTCTCGACCTGGTCCGGCGCCTTGGCCTTGACCCCGTTGACGTCGATGCCGTACTTCGCGGTGAAGTTCTTGGCGATCTCCTTGATGGCACCGCTGGTGTCGTTGACGGTGATCGCCCCGTCCTCCTTCTTCGCGGCGGCGATCAGATCGTCCAACGAGAAGTCCGACGCAGCATCCGCACCGCTGGGGTCACTGGCGGCCTCCGCACCGTCCGCCGACGGGTCGCCGGAGTCACCGGCAGTGTCACCGGCCCCGTTGTCGGCCTGTTCGCTCGCGTCGCCCGCGCCGCCGTCCACGGACTGCTGGCCCGCGTCGCCGGTGTCGTCGGGCGGTGTCGACGACGGGGCGCAGGCGGCGAACATGGCGGCTGCCGCGAGGACGGCAGATACTCGAATGGCTAATGATCGGTGGTTCATGCGTCGTCTCACAGTGTGCGCCTCCTGAGTAGAGGCCGACTTCGCCGGCCAGATCTATGGCCCAAGGCCCTGGAATTGCGTTAATAGTCACCTAAGTTTGAGGTGTTGTCAAGACATATTTTCATTGCGGCGCAGTGCTGGACGGCAGTGGCGGTTCCGGCGGCGGGCGCGAGCCGCGCGCCATCACGAGCCCGGCGCCCACGGCGGTTCCGGCGAGGTGGGCGGCGGCGGCGGTTCCGGCGAGGTGGGCGGCGGCGGGCGCGAGCCGCGCGCCATCACGAGCCCGGCGCCCACGGCGGCCAGCACCGCGATCAGCCCGCCGGAGATCATGCTCCAGCGGGGACCGAGCGCGGCCGCGATGGCGCCGATCACCGGCGCACCCACGGCGGTGCCGCCCCGGGAGAGCGACGTGTAGAGGGCCGTCGCACGGCCGCGCAGTTGCGGTGGGGGCGACAGCTGGATGACGGCGTTCGCGGACGTGGTGAACGTCTGCTGGCAGATCCCGACGACGATCAGCAACAGACCGCAGGCGAGGTAGCCCGGCATCGTCCCGGCGATCACCTCGGCCGTCCCGAACGCCAGGGCCCCGCCGATGATGTAGCGCAGGCGCGGCCGTGCCCGGCGCGCCGCGAGATAGGCGCCGGTCAGCGAGCCGACGGCCGCCATCGACGTCATCAGGCCGAACTCGGCCGGGCCCCGGCCGTAGACCTCGGTCGCCATGATCGGAATGGTCAGTTGGAAGTTCTGCCCGAACGTCTGCACCAGTCCGCCGACCACCATCGTGACCAGCAGCACCCGGCTGCTCATGACGTAGCGCAGCCCCTCGCGAAACTGCTTCGGCGCCCGCGGGACCCGCTGTGCGGGCACGATGCTCGCGTCGTCCATGCCGACCACGGCAATGATCATGGCGACGA
>CAZIIX010000367.1:0-2603 GCA_964539345.1 uncultured Actinomycetes bacterium
CTCCGCTGGCGTCATCCTGGCCTCCAACGACCCCCGCGCCGTCCTATCCGTCATCGACCTATCCAAAGCCAGCTACCGCAAGATGAAACAAAACCTGTGGTGGGCCGCCGGATACAACCTCATCGCTGTTCCGTTGGCCGCCGGGGCGCTCGCACCCATCGGATTCATACTGCCTATGTCGATCGGAGCCATCCTTATGTCCCTATCCACCATCATCGTTGCTGCCAACGCTCAGCTCCTTCGCAGACTCCACTTGCAGCCCGCCATTGAATGAGCCCGCGACCTCATACGAAGAATTGCCATGCATGGGCGTGAAAACCATTCGCTAGGGCAGTGACTACCCACGCCTGTCGGACTGAATAGTTCAACTCTCAGCGACATCAAAGACGATGACTGACGACTTGAGCCCCCGTCGATGCGCTCATCAGCAGGTAACTTGCTCGTCGAACTCGCTTTCGCTCGCGTGGTGATCGATAGCCGCGCTACGCGGGCGCGCCGATTCGGACGGGCTGGGTGACTGCGCCGCGTGGATCGTCGTTGCCGATTGTGTAGCCGCCCCAGCACAATCCGCTGTGGTCGGTCTTGGTCATGCAGGTGATGCCCGAGATGTAGCCCGCGCTGATCGTTGCCGCATGGGTGCCGTCAGCAACGGGCGTGGGTGTGGTGGTGGAGTCGGTGACGTTGCTGCCGAGTTGGCCGTTGCCGTTCCAGCCCCAGCACGACGCCTCGTGATCTGTGGTGATGCCGCAGGTGATGCCGCTGCCGGTGGTCAGGGTTGACCAGTGGGTGCCGGGTGCGACCTCGATGGGGGACAGTTGCGGTCCCGGGTCTGTCTTCGGGTTCTCGTCCAGGTGCCCCCAGCACCAAAGCGCGTCGTCGGTGTCGATTGCGCACGTATGGAAGTAGGCCGTGGAAATCTGCCGCCAGACGTGATCGCCCAAGACGCGCACCGGGGTAGTGCTGTCGTCGGTGGTGCCGTCGCCAAGCGCGCCGCCCATGTTCCAGCCCCAGCACCATGCCGAGCCGTCGTCTTTGATGCCGCAGGCGGAGTAGTGGCCCACGGATATGTCGGTCCACGTGCCGTCGCCTGCTACTTCGACGGGCGCATCGCTGGCTTTGGCTTCCGAACCGTCACCCAGTGCGCCGTGCTCGTTCGTGCCCCAACACCAGGCGCTGCCGTCAGCCTGGATGCCGCAGGTGTTGAACCAGGACGCTGACAGCGTCCGCCAGGAGGCGTCCCCGGCGACCTCGACTGGCTCGCTGTATGACGGGTCTTCGTCGCCGACGCTGCCCCAGCACCATGCGGTGTCGTCGGTCTTGATCCCGCAGGTGTAGTACGACCCGGCCGTGATCGACTTCCACGGCCCGGCATCGACCTGCTGTGGATCGTTACTCGCCAGCGCCGCCGAGACTGCGGCGTCGCGGCGACCGGCGTCCCAGCACCACACGGACTGGTCAGCGGCGATGCCGCACAGGTGTTCCTCGCCAGCGGCCAAGTCCAACCACTCCGAGGGCAACGTATCGAGATCAACCGACTCGGCGGCGTTGGTGGTGTCGGAAACGCCGTCGTCGGTTACGGCTGCCGGGTCAACTTCGGCTGTGACCGGCGCGGGGGTTTCTGTTGCCGACTCGGACGGCTCCACCTGGGTGACGTCAGCGACGGTGTCTTGAGCCGCAGCGCCTTCGGCGACGCCGCACCCGGCGATTGCCACGGCAACCGCTACCGCCGCTCCGGCCGTGCGTAGATGCCTGATTCGACTCCGCACGTGCATGATCATTCCTCCGTTCGTGGCCGACTCAGACTTCCTGCCGCAGCACGTTACCGAACTCGTCCACGTTCAACGTGATGGTCTTGTTCTTGGTCTTTGCGATGATCCAGACGATCAGCCATACCCAGAGCCAGATCGAGAGCGTGACGATACTCAAGATCAGATGCAGGGAGTGGTTGACGGGCTTGCCGTAGCGGATCACGGCGTTGTAGTCGCCCTGGGTCTCGACCCGGCCTCCCTTGACGACCTCGTTCTGGATCGCCTGTGCAAGCCGTGACTTTCTGGTGTCGGCGTCGGCGCGCTGAGGCATGTCGGCGTCTGTGGTCATGGTTGTGGTCCTTTCTGTAACACGACTGGTTCCAGCAACCACTGTATGTGACTCATAGTCCGTGGACTAATATGCATCGCCTCGGAAGCGTGGAGGGATGCCGATCCCGCCGCACCGCCGCGCCTTCGGCGAGCGCGTGCGAGAACTCCGCCAACAACTCGGCATGTCACAAGAAGCCTTCGCCCTTCACGCCGACTTCGACCGCACCTACATCAGCGGCATCGAACGCGGCATCCGCAACCCGACACTCGACGTCATCTACCGACTAGCCGACGCCCTCGAATGCCCCGTTGTCCAACTCTTCGCCGACGCGGAGGAACGACCCGCCGCAGGGTGATCACGGACGCACGGAGTATCCGGCCTGCTGAACAGTTGGGCACGTGGTGGGCACGAAGCCCGACAGCGCGTCAGTCAAGATCGACGTTTCGCCTGATCAGACGTCATTTCATGTTGGTGGGCGATACTGGGATCGAACCAGTGACCTCTTCGGTGTGAACGAAGCGCTC
>CAZIIX010000368.1:0-2582 GCA_964539345.1 uncultured Actinomycetes bacterium
GCGATGTCGGTGCGGAAGTGCGATCCGCGCAACCCGACGCCGCGGACGAGCGCATAGGCAGCGTCGCGGGCCTCCGCCAGGGTCGGTCCGCTGGCCGTGCAGGACAGGACGCGGCCGCCGGCGCTGACCAGCGTGCCCGACGGGTCGAGAGCCGTTCCGGCATGGATGATCCCGTCCGCATCGGCGCCGCTGATCGGGTCGCCCTTCGTCGGGGCGCCGGGGTAGTTCTCCGCTGCCAGCACCACCGTCACCGCCGAGCCGGCACGCCACTGCAGCGGCGGCACAGCCGACAGGTCACCGCGGGCGGACGCCAGCAGCAGCCCGGCCAGCGGAGTCTCCAACAGCTCGAGCACCGCCTGGGTCTCGGGATCACCGAAGCGGCAATTGAACTCGATGACCTGAGGGCCGTCCGCGGTGATCGCGAGGCCCGCGTACAGCAACCCGCGGAACGGCGCGCCGCGGCGTGCCATCTCGGCGATCACCGGGTCCAGCACGCGCTCCTGCACCGTCGACACGAGGTCGGCCGGGGCCCACGGCAGCGGCGCGTACGCCCCCATGCCGCCGGTGTTCGGCCCGGTGTCGCCGTCGCCGACGCGCTTGAAGTCCTGCGCCGGCAGCAGCGGCACGGCGCGCGCGCCGTCGCAGATCGCGAACAGGCTCACCTCGGGACCGGCCAGGTACTGCTCCACGAGCACCGGATTGCCGGCATCGAGCACCTCGCGGGCATGTGCCGTCGCGGCGGCCCGGTCGGAGGTGACCACCACGCCCTTGCCGGCAGCCAGGCCGTCGTCCTTGACCACGAACGGCCCGGACCGGCCGCCGGTCCTGTCGAGCGCGGCCCCGATCTGCCCGGCCGCCGTCACCGCCACGCTGTGTGCGGTCGGAACCCCCGCCGCGGCCATGACGTCCTTCGCGAACGCCTTCGACCCCTCGATCCGAGCCGCGGCGCCCGACGGGCCGAACACGTCGAAGTCATTGTCCCGCAACGCGTCCGCCACCCCGGAAACCAGCGGGGCCTCGGGACCGATCACCACCAGGTCTGGCCGCAACCGGGCAGCCAGCGCCACCACCGAATCCGGATCCGCCGCGACCACCGGATGGTTCGCAGCGATCGAGGCGGTACCCGCGTTGCCGGGAGCGGCATGCAACTCCGTCACCGCCGGATCCCGTTGTAGCGCCCGCAGAATCGCGTGCTCCCGGGCACCGGAGCCGATCACCAGGATGCGCACCTGCCCCACCCCTAGGCGAAAAGGTCGTTGACGACGATCGTCTCGTCCTGCCCCGGCCCGACCCCGACCGCCGAGACCCGTGCCCCGGCGAGTTCCTCGATCCGATCCAGGTAGGCCCGGGCCGCGGCCGGCAGATCGGACAGCGACCGCGCACCGGTGATGTCCTCCGACCAGCCCGGAAGCTCCTCGTAGATCGGGGTCGCGTGATGGAACGCGGTCTGCGTCATAGGCATCTCGTCGCATCGTTCGCCGTCGACCTCGTACCCGACGCACACCGGGATCCGATCCAACGAGGAGAGGACATCGAGCTTCGTCACGAAGAAGTCCGTGATTCCGTTGACCCGCGCGGCATATCGCGCCACCACCGCGTCGAACCAGCCGCAGCGCCGCGCCCGCCCCGTCGTCACACCCCGCTCATGACCGGTGTCGCGCAGGTACTCGCCCCACTCGTCGTGCAGCTCCGTCGGGAACGGCCCCGACCCGACCCGCGTGGTGTACGCCTTGAGGATGCCCACCACGGTGGTGATCTTGGTCGGCCCGATGCCTGATCCGGTCGCCGCACCGCCGGCGGTCGGCGAGGACGACGTCACGAACGGGTAGGTGCCGTGGTCCACGTCCAGCAGCGTCCCCTGACCGCCCTCCAGCAGCACGTTCTCGCCGCGCTCGACGGCCTGCGCCAACAGCGACTGGGTGTCGACGATGCGGTGCTGGAACGCCTCGGCCTGCTCGAGCACCGTGTCGATCACGGCGGACGCGTCGAGCGCCTTGCGGTTGTAGATCTTCACCAGCATCTGGTTCTTCAGCTCCAGCGCCGATTCGACCTTCTGCGCGAGGATCGACGGGTCGAGCACGTCCTGCACGCGCACACCCTGGCGCGCGATCTTGTCCTGGTAGCAGGGGCCGATGCCGCGCCCGGTGGTGCCGATCTTGGCCTTGCCGAGGTAGCGCTCGGACACCTTGTCGATGGCCACGTGGTACGGCATGATCAGGTGCGCATCTGCGGAGATGACGAGGTTCGAGGTGTCCACCCCGCGCCCTTCCAGGTCGGCCAGCTCGGTCAGCAGCACCCCCGGGTCGATGACGACGCCGTTGCCGATCACGTTGGTGACCTGCGGGGAGAGGATGCCGGACGGGATCAGGTGCAGCGCGAACTTCTGCCCGTCGGGTCGCACGACGGTGTGCCCGGCATTGTTGCCGCCCTGGTATCGCACGACCCATTGCACGTGCTCGCCGTACAGGTCCGTGGCCTTTCCCTTGCCCTCGTCACCCCATTGGGCGCCGATCAGGACCATCACCGTCATGGCAGACTCCCTAGTGGTCGGTGCAGCGCGGAGACAGCGGGCGCAGCCGTGG
>CAZIIX010000369.1:0-2581 GCA_964539345.1 uncultured Actinomycetes bacterium
TCGTGGCGGTGCGGCCACTGTACGGCGGCACCGATTTCGTCCTGAACACGTCGCTTCTCGGCACCGAGGTGACCTACTGCGACGCGCACGAGATCGCTGATGCGGTGCGCAGCGACACCTGCCTCGTCGTGCTCGAGACGCCGGCCAACCCGACGCTGGAGCTCGTCGACCTGGCCGCGGTCCGCCGCGCGGCCGGCGAGGTGCCGGTGCTCGTCGACAACACGTTCGCCACCCCGGTGCTGCAGAACCCGGCGGACTTCGGCATCGAGCTGGTGCTGCACTCCGCGACGAAATACCTTGGTGGGCACGGCGATGTGGTCGGCGGGGTGGTCGCGACGTCGGCGGACTGGGCCGCCCGGCTGCGCCCCGTGCGGGCCATCACCGGCTCGATCCTGCACCCGCTCGCCGGGTACCTGCTGCACCGCGGCCTGGCGACCCTGCCCGTGCGGGTGCGCGCGCAACAGCAATCCGCGCGGCGACTCGCCGTCTGGTTGCAGAGCGCCCCGGGCATCGAGCGGGTGTTCTACCCGGGCCTGGCCGCCTGCGACCCCGAACGGCTCATCGGAACGCAGATGCGCGGACCGGGTGCGATGATCGCCATCGAACTCACGGGCGGTTTCGAGCACGCCGCGCAGCTGACGAAGAACCTGACCATGTTCACGCACGCGGTTTCGCTCGGCGGGGTCGACTCGCTGATCCAGCACCCTGCCGCGCTGACCCACCGCGTGGTGGAGGAGAGCGCGCGGCCGCACGCCGGTGTGCTGCGGCTGTCGATCGGGCTGGAGGACGTCGAGGACCTGCAGGACGATCTCGCCCAGGCGCTCGGCTCGGTGCGGTAGGCCGGCCCGCCCGCCGGACCCGGCTCAGCCGAAGAGCGCCGGCGGCTCCTCCTCGGAGTGGCTGCCGGGGTGGGGGCGGCCGCCGGAGTGGCGGTGGGAGGTCGGGCCGCGCCCGTCCGGACGGCTGGTGTCGTCCGACCCGGTCGGGCGCCGCCCGTCCGGTCCGCTGGTGTCGTCCGACCCGCTCGCGCCGACCGGCCCTCGTGGATCCGCGAAGCGCCCGGGCACGTCGTGGCTGATCCGCGTCGCCCCCGGAATGCCCGGCCCTGGATCCGGGGCCGAGCCCGCCTGGTAGGCGCACGCCGCCCCGTTCGCCAGCCGGTCGGCCTCCTCGTTCAGCCGATGACCGGCATGGCCCTTGACCCACTCGAACCGGATCCGCCGCCCCGCGGCGCGGGCCTGCGTCATCGCCAGATCCAGCGCCTGCATCACCTCGACGTTCTTCACCGGCTTGCCGTCGGCCTTGCGCCATCCGCGTCGCTTCCACCCGGCCATCCACTGGGTGATCGAGTCGATCGCGTAGCGGCTGTCGCACAGGATGACGAGGTCCTCGGCGGTGTGCGCGGTCTGCTGCAGCAGGTCGAGGACGGCCGTGAGCTCGCCCTGATTATTGGTCCCGTGCGGCCATCCCCCGGCGGCCCAACGGTTTTCGTCGATGTACCAGCCCCAGCCGGCCGGGCCCGGGTTGCCCAGGGCGGATCCGTCGGCGGCAGCGGTCAGCGTCACGGGGGCGATACTACCGGCCGCGGGCGTGCGGCCGACCCGCCCGGCCCGCTCCATGGCGTAGCCTCACCGATAGGCAGGACGCAGCAGGCAGTTCGCGGCAGGCAGTTCGCGGCAGGCAGGGCCCGGCGCACCGCGGCGGGGGAGGGGACCGATGACCGATCCACGCGATCTTCCGGACATCGACGTCGCGACGATCCCGACGGACCGCCTCCAGACGTGCGTGCGGTTCGTTCCGGATCGGGAATCCTCGGCCCCGGTCGTCCTCATCCATGGCAATGTCGGGTCCTCACCGTTCTTTTTCCCTGTGATGCAACACCTTCCGCGTCGCTACCGCCCGATCGCAGTCGATCTGCGAGGATTCGGCGGGACGCAGGCGCTGCCCGTCGACGCCACCCGGGGGATGCGCGATTTCTCCGACGACGTGGCCGCCGCGCTGGACGCGCTCGGCCTGGACACCGCCCACATCGTCGGCTGGTCGCTGGGCGGCGGAGTGGCCATGCGGCTGGCGATCGACGCGCCGGAACGGATCGACTCCCTGACCCTGATCGCCCCGATCTCGCCCTACGGATTCGGCGGAACCGTCGACGTCGCCGGGACTTTGCTGGCGAGCGACGGAGCGGGGTCCGGTGCCGGGTTGGTCAGTCGACGCTTCGTCACGGCGCTGGCGGCCGGCGACGCGTCGGACGGCGCCACCTCGCCCCGGCACCTGCTGCGCAGCCTGTACGTCGCACCCGACTGGAGCGGCGAGGATGAGGAGGCCTACGTGGCCGCCATGCTCTCCACGGTCGTCGGCGAGGACAACTACCCCGGCGATTCGGTGCCGAGCGAGCACTGGCCGGGCACCGCCCCGGGACGGCGCGGCGTCATGAACGCCATGTCACCGATCCACGTCAGACTCCGGGAACTTGTTGATACGACACCGAAACCGCCGATCCTGTGGGTACGCGGTGCCGACGACCGGGTCGTCTCGGACGCATCCGCGATGGACCTCGCGCAACGCGGCGCGGACGGCGCCA
>CAZIIX010000370.1:0-2576 GCA_964539345.1 uncultured Actinomycetes bacterium
CTTCGGCGGCACCATCGCCGTCGACCATGTCAGTTTCGACGTCCGCGACGGGGAGCTGTTCGCGATCATCGGGCCCAACGGTGCCGGCAAGACCTCCACGTTCAACTGCATCTCCGGCGTCTACCGGCCGCAGCACGGCCACCTCACGTTCCACGGCCGCTCGCTGCTCGGCGAGCGGCCCGACCGCATCGCCAACCGCGGCATCGCCCGCACGTTCCAGAACATCGAGCTCTTCGACAATCTCACCGTCCTGGAGAACCTCCTCCTCGGCCGACACCACTCGCTCCGCGCCCCGTGGTGGCAGGCCATGGCGTGGCTGCCGTCGGCCCGCAGGCAGGAACTGACGGCACGGGCCGAGGTGGAGGCCATCATCGACTTCCTCGACCTCGCCGCCGTGCGCTCGGCACCGGTCACCGTGCTGCCCTACGGGATCAAGAAGCGCGTCGAACTCGGCCGGGCGCTGGCCATGGACCCCCGGCTGCTGCTGCTGGACGAGCCGGTGGCCGGGATGAACGCCGAAGAGACCGAGGACATGGCCCGCTTCCTGCTGGACATCCGGACCGAACTGGGCATCGCCATGATCATGGTCGAACACGACATGCGGCTCGTCATGGACCTCGCCGACCGCGTCATGGTCCTCGACTTCGGACGGCGCATCGCACTGGGCACTCCCGCCGAGGTGCAACAGGATCCGGCGGTCATCGCCGCCTACCTGGGCGGCGCGACCGACGACATCATCGAGGAGCTGACCGACACGGCGTCGACGGACAGTGGTGCAGTGCCATGACGAAGACCGCGGCCGCGCCCCGCCCGCCGAGCACCAGCGACGTCGACACGATCCTCCATCTGCCACATCTGTTGCGCCGCAACGCGAGTACTGCGGGAAACGACGTCGCGCTGCGCGAAAAGCGATACGGAATCTGGCAGGACATCACCTGGTCCGACTACCTCGAACGGGCCGAGATGGTCGCCTACGCGCTCGCCGCACTCGGCATCGGGCCCGGCGATCGCGTGGCGATCCAATCGGAGAATCGCCCCGAGTGGCTCTACACCGACCTCGGCGCCGCGATGCTGCGGGCACCGATCGTCGGCATCTACCCCACCAACCCGGTCGCCGAGGTCACGCACGTGCTCACCGACTGCGGCGCCACCGTGCTCGTCGCCGAGGACCAGGAACAGGTCGACAAGGCGATGGCCGTCATCGACGAGGTGCCCGACCTGAAGTACGTCGTCTACCTCGACGGGCGGGGCCTGGCCGACTACGACGATCCGCGCCTGCTGTCCATCGATGACGCCGTCTCCCGCGGCGCCCGGCTGCGCGCCACCCGGCCCGACCTGCTCGTCGAGGCCGACCGGGGCCGTACCCCCGACGACCTCGTCACCCTGATCTACACCTCCGGCACCACCGGCCCGCCACGCGGCGCGATGCTCAGCGCCCGCAATGTCTCGTTCGGCATCGACGTGTTCGCCGCCCGCGGCGGCATCTTCGGCGACGAGGGGCTGCGCCGCGGCGACGTGCTCGTCTCCTACCTGCCGCTCTCGCACGTCGTCGAACGGGCCATCACCACCTGGGGAGGGCTGCGCAACAGGACGGTGGTGCACTTCGCCGAGTCCATCGAGACCGTCGTCGCCGACCTGGCCGAGGTGCAGCCCACGGTGCTGTTCGGGGTGCCGCGGATCTGGGAGAAGATCGAGGCGAGCATCAGCATCAAGATGGCCAACGCGAGCCCGGCCAAGCGCGCCGCCTATGCCATCAGCCGCCGGCTGGGCGGCCGGGCGGCCCGGCAGCGCGCCGCCGCCGGCTCCGCACCGACCGTGCTCTCCCGGGTCTACTCGTCGATCGCCTGGCTGCTCGGCGACCGCAAGCTGCGCCGCCACCTGGGACTGGCGAAACTGCGCCAGGCACTGTCCGGCGCGGCCCCGATGTCCACCGACGTGTTGATGTTCTTCCTCGGCATCGGGGTGGTGATCCACGAGGCGTACGGCATGACCGAGAACACCGCCGTCGCCACCGCCAACCGGCCCGGCCGGGTGATCCTGGGCACGGTCGGCGAACCGCAGCCCGGCATCGACCTGCGCATCGACGAGGACACCGGCGAAGTGCTCACCCGGCACGCCGGTAACTTCGTCGGCTACTGGAACAGCCCGGACAAGACGGCCGAGGTGCTCGACGCCGACGGATGGCTGCACACCGGCGACGTCGGCGAATGGGTCGACGGCACACACGTGCGGATCATCGACCGGATCAAGGACATCATCATCACCGCCGGAGGGAAGAACATCTCCCCGAGCGAGATCGAGAACGCGATCAAGGCGTCGCCGTACGTGCGGGAGGCCGTCGTCATCGGCGACCAGCGGCCCTACCTCACGGCGCTGATCGGCATCGAGTTCGACACCGTGGCCGACTGGGCCTCCCGGCGGCACATCGAATACACCACCTACCGGGACCTGGCCACCAAGCCGGAGATCGTCGAGCTCATCGCGGGCATCATCCGCGGGGTCAACGCCGGCCTGGCCCGGGTGGAGACGATCGGCAAGTTCCGCATGCTGCACAAGGAACTCGACCACGAGGACGG
>CAZIIX010000371.1:0-2565 GCA_964539345.1 uncultured Actinomycetes bacterium
CACGGCTTCGCAGTCCTGCAAGCCGCCAACGGTTTCCAGTGGAGCAACGACCCCGACGAGAGCGTGGACTGGATGATCCGCTTCGTCGACGTCGGACTCCGGGCGCTGGGCGAGCAGGAGGACCGCCGATGACGGAGGTGCCGGCGACGGCCCGCCGGGGCGCGTCGCCGCGCAGTGCCGCTACGTCGCGGTCTCGGTCCCCGGCCGCGAGGTGCGCAGCAGCAGCGACAGCCCAGCGGCAGCGACGCACACGATCGCGCACGCCAGCAGCGCCATCGTGCTGCCATGCATCTGTGCGGCCGCCGAATCGTGCTCGCCGGCCCAGCCCCGGCCCGTGACGGAGGCCAGAGCGGCGAGCGCGGCCAACCCGACCGCCGCACCGATCTGCCTCGACATGCTGAATAGTCCCGAGGCGAGCCCGGCCTCGTGGTGTGAGATTCCCGCGGCCGCGACGCGCTGGGCGGGCATGACGATCAGGCCGAGCCCGACACCGACCAGCACCATGGGGCCGAGCAGGTCCGCCACGTAGGACGGGTCGGAGCCCATCAGGCCGAGCCAGCCGAACCCGAGCGCGCCGAGCAGGCTGCCCGCCAGCAGCACGGCACGAGCACCGAATTTCGGGACCAGTACGCGGGGGCCGAGCGAGCCCACCGTGGCGCCGGCCGCCAGCGGCGCCAGGCGCAGTCCCGCGCCGAGGGCGCTGTTGTGCATCCCGGACTGCAGGATCAGCGAGAGGAAGAACGTCGACGCCGTGAGCATCAGGCCCAGGCTGGTGATGACGAGACAGCCGGCCCACACATTGCGCTCGGTCAACACACCGAGGCGGACCAGCGGCTGCGTCACCCGCGACTCGACGATCACGAACACGGCGAGCAGCACCGCGGCCAGGCTGAGCTCCACCCACACCTGCGCGGCGCCCCAGCCGTCGCCGGTGGCGTCCGAGAGCGCCTTCATCAGCGATCCCACGCCGACCGTCACCGTCAGCGCACCGACCCAGTCGAGCCGCTGCCCGCGCGAGCGGCGTGCCGAGGGAACCAGGCACAACGCGACGGCGATGAAGAGCGCGATGCCCACCGGCACGTTGATGAACATCACCCAGCGCCAGCTCAGCGCCTGCGTGAGCACCCCGCCGACCAGCACGCCGACGATCGCGGCGACGGAGGCCGACGAGGCATAGGTCGCGATCGCGCGGCCGCGGGCCTGCCCATCCGGATGCGTGGCGAGGATCAGCGCCATCCCGGAGGGTGCCAGCACGGCGCCGCCGACTCCCTGGATCGCGCGGGCCGCCAGCAGCATCCCGCCACTCGTCGCCACACCACCCAGCAGGCTTCCCACCGTGAAGATCGCGATCCCGATCTGCAGCACCCTGCGGCGTCCGTACAGGTCGCTGGCCCGCGCGCCGAGCAACAGCAGCCCCCCGAGGGTGAGCAGGTAGGCGTTGATCACCCAGGCCTGCGTCGTGGTGGACAGCCCCAGCGCCGTGCGGATCGACGGCAAGGCGACGTTGACGATCGAGCTGTCCATCACCGCCATGAACCCGCAGACACAGGCGATGACGACGATGACACCGAGCCGGATTCCGGGCCGGAGCAGGGCCGGAGGAGTCTCGGCCGCGGGCCGGGGCCCGGCGACAGGTGGGTGTGCAGTGGTGGACACGATGTCCCTCCTCAAGAATTGACCGATGGTCAGTATTGACCACCGGTCAAGAGGGTAACGACCGATTGACCATCGGTCAATATTGGGTAGGCTGAGCCACCATGGACGTCACATCGACTTCGCCCCACCCGGGAACTGCGTCATGCCGTTGACTCGTGCGGAGGTCGTCGAGGCGGCGTTGGCCCTGCTGAACGAGGTAGGCCTCGAAGGACTGACGATGCGCAGGCTCGCCAAGCGGCTGTCCGTGCACCACGGCGGGTTGTACTGGCACTTTCCCGACAAGCGGGCCCTGCTGGGCGCGATGGCCGACCGGGTGCTCACCGGCGTGGCGGACATTGACGTCGCGGCAGCTCCACTCGACCGGCTCGCCGAGATCGCCCGGCGCACCCGCGCAGCCCTACTCGCGCACCGCGATGGCGCCAGGCTCGTCGCCGGAACCTACGTCCGCGAGGACAACACGCTGGCCGCGGCCGACATCGGCGTGCGCGCCCTGCTGGACCTCGGCGCGGATCCCACGGAAGCGACCCTGGCGACCTTCACCATCCAGGAGTACGTCATCGGGCACACCATCGAGGAGCAGGACCGCGACCGCCTGGATGACGACGCGGACAGCGAGCAGCCGGCCATCGATGCCGCCCGCTATCCGGAGCTCGCCAGCGCGGTCGCGGGGTTACCGGTCGCGGCGCGCGGCCAGGACGGATTCGACTACGGGCTCGGTCTGCTCCTCGAGGGTCTGCGAGTGCGACACGTCCGACGGGGCCGCTGATCTCGGCGCGGCGGCTCGTCCGGCGGCGGCGCGATCGTCCGAACGCCGGACTCGGCACAGCGCGGCACCATCCCGCGCACGCCCGCGCTCGTCACGTCCAGGTGGTGGAGCGTCTGGCGACGTCGTACACGGCGCCGATCTCG
>CAZIIX010000372.1:0-2546 GCA_964539345.1 uncultured Actinomycetes bacterium
CAGCGCCCGGTGTACTTCCTGGACTCCTCCGGGCGGGTCGTGGTGCCGGACCTGCGGTACATCCCCAACTCGGCCAGCCCGGATCTGGCGGCCAACCGGCTGATGGACCTGCTGCTGCGCGGGCCGAGCAAGTACCTCGCCGGCGCCGCCCGCACCCAGCTCGGGCCCGGCGCCGCACTTCAGTCCAACGTGCATGTGGACAAGCTCGGCGTCGGCCACGTCGACCTCGAGGGCGTCGACGTGTCCACCCCGGCTGCGCGGCAATCGCTGGCCGCACAGATCGTCTGGACGCTGTACCCGGCCGTGCAGCAGATCGCCATCACCGTCAACGGCCTGCCGCTGGGCATCGGCACCGCCGGCGACGATGACGGGGCCACCGGCACCAGCCCGCCCGCGGACGGCGGCACCATCTACAGTCTCAGCAACGGCACGGTCGCCAACTTCAGCCCCGACACCGTGCCCGGATCGGCGCAGGCGGTCTCGGACGCCTACTACATCGAGGGCGGGGCGATCCTGCGGCTGTCCGACTCGCAACCGATGTGGGGCAGCGTGGGGACCGGCTCGGTGCAGGTCGCCTCGGCGGCGTTGTCGGCAGCGTCCGGCGCGCTGGCCGCCGTGGCCCATGACGAGGACGGCGGCGAGCAGCTACTGGTGGGCCGCCCGTTCGACCACCAACCGATGGTCACCGCCCTGAAGGCGCAGTCGCTGACCACACCGAGCTTCACCCGCTGGGGGTACGCCGCCTGGACGGTGCAGAACGGGGCGAAGCAGCCCGAGGTCTACCAGGTGTCGGTCACGTCCGGCACTCCCACCTGGTCGCGCGTCGGAGCTCCGGAGCTCGCCGGGCTCGGTGCGGTGACGGCGCTGTCCCTGTCGCCGGACGCCGTGCGGGTCGCCCTCGTCGCCGACGGCCGGCTCTACCTCGGCGTGATCTCTTCGTCCGGCGATGAAGGGCCCGCCGCCGACGAGGATGACGACACCGCCCCGAACGGGGCGGACCGGCGCGGCCTGCAGATCACCGGGCTGACCGAGCTGCGCCCGGACCTGACCGACGTCGGCCCGATCGCGTGGAGCGGCTCGACCAAACTGCTCGTGGGCGCGAAGACCGCCGGCAGCACCCTACGCACCGTCTACGAGGTGTCGGTCGACGGCCAGAGCCTGGATGCGGCAACGACGGCGCAGACCATCGGCGACGTGTTCGGCGACGTGGACGCGATTGCCAGCCCCAACTCCGACCAGCAGCCGCTGCTGATCTCCTTCCAGGGACGCATCTGGCAGCTGGACGGCACGCTGCGCACCGGCGAGTGGACGCCGCCGGACGGCCGCAACTGGATGGTGGGCAAGGCGCCGTTCTACCCGACGTGAGTTATCCACACGCCTCCGACGTACCCGCTGCCGGCAGCGCCCATCCGCGACGATGGGGTCATGGGTTGGCGGGCGATGCTGGACACGGCGATGGACCTGGTGCTGCCGCGCACCTGCCCCGGGTGTCACGCCCCGGTGCCGTGGTGCGGGGCCTGCGCGGCCACGCTGCGCCGGCGGCCACGGGCCGCGACGCTCTCGGAGACGGCGCTGGACCTGGCGGCCGACCGCGACCTCGTGCTGCCGCCGGTGCACGCCCTGACCCGCTACGCCGGCCCGGTCCGCGCCGCCATCATCGCGGGCAAGGAACGCGGCCGCCGCGACCTCCCGCCGCTCGTCGGGGCGGCGCTCGGCGCGGGCCTGCGCACCCTGCAGGACCTGGCCGTCCACCCGTCGGAGGTCTGGCTGGTCCCGGCGCCCACCCGTCCGGCGGCGGCCCGGGCGCGGGGCGACGACCCGGTGCTGGCCATGGCCCGCGCCGCCGCCCGGCACCTCGCCGAGCGGGGCCGCCGCGCCGGTGTCGCACCGTGCCTGACCGTCGGGCGCGGCGCCCGCGACTCGGTGGGGCTGGATGCGCGGGCGCGGCTGGCCAACCTGATCGGCCGGGTTCGGTTCCGGCCGGCCGGTGCCCCGCCCGCGCCGAGCGCGGTGATCCTCGTCGACGACGTGCTCACCTCCGGATCCACCGTCATCGCTTCGCTGTTGGCGCTGCGCGAGCAGGGTGTGTCGACCGCCGGCGTGCTGACGGTCGCCGCGGCCGCGCAGCTGCGCGCGGAACATTTGTCGTTGTGACGCCGCCAGATGTGGTGCCCCGAGGCCGGTTCACGGTAGGTTCGAGGGTGAACCGGGGCCCATGATCCGTCAGGGCCACGGCGCCCCGGGGACGGTACAGCAATCGCTACTGTCGCGGGCCGGAGCGAGTCCGGCCGGCACACCTCGGGAGGATTCATGGACATCGTCGTCAAGGGCCGAAATGTCGACGTACCCGAGCATTTCAGAGTGCATGTCTCTGAGAAGCTGTCACGTGCGGAACGCTATGACCCGAAGATGAACCGGGTCGAGGTGGAGTTGTCGCACGAGAACAATCCTCGTCTGGCGAAGAGCAGGCAGCGGGTGCAGTTGACGGTCACCGGGCGGGGCCCGGCGGTGCGTGCCGAGGCGGCGGCGGAATCGTTCTACGCGGC
>CAZIIX010000373.1:0-2536 GCA_964539345.1 uncultured Actinomycetes bacterium
CTGACGTTGGACGGGAAGAGGCTGACCGGATTCCACGGCGGGCAGGAGGCCGGGCGCACCATCCTGATCACCACCGTCGACCTGGCGCCGGGGGAGAGCAAGACGGTGCGGGCGGTCATCCGGAGCGGAACGCTGGCCGACGGCGCCTCCGGGATCGAGTTGCGCACCACGCCCATGGCGCACCCGTCCGAGGTGACGGTCGGCGCGCTGCCCGGCTGCGCGGCCCGGGGGCGCTAGCCGAGGGAGCCCGTGGTCGTCCCCGCCGGCGTGACCCGGTAATCCGGCCCCCTTCGAATCGTAAAGCGTTCGTCGAGAAATCGTTGCGGCGCGGCGTGTTTCGTCGCGCGCGCGTCGCGTGTCCGGAATCAGGTCGGTGCGATTCCGCCGGCAGCGTTTAGCCTCCCCACCGCCCGGTTAGAAACCCAAGGGGTGCTGCGCCCGGCCGGCGGAAGGAGCAAGGAGTGACATCGGTGCACGCGACGGCGACCGCCGGTACCGCGGTCGCCGGTCCGTCGCGCGACGCCGACCCGACGGCGCGGCCCACGGACGCCCGCGTCGCCGATCCGGCAGCGCGCCACGCGATCCGGCCGTCGCACCCGCCGCCACCCGAATCGATACCGCGAACGGGCTACCGGCCGGACATCCAGGGCATGCGCGCCCTCGCCGTCATCCTGGTCGTCGGCTACCACCTGTACCCGGATGTCATCCCCGGCGGCTACGTCGGAGTCGACGTCTTCTTCGTCATCTCCGGATTCCTCATCACCGGACACCTCACCCGGCGCTACCTCGACACCGGTCGCATCCGGTTGCTCGAGTTCTACGGCCGCCGGGCGCGCCGCCTGCTACCGGCGGCCATCGGCGTCCTCGTGGTCACCTGGGTCGCGAGCCGCTTCTGGCTGCCGGTGACCCAGCTCCCGGCGGCGGCCAGACAGATCCGGGCGAGCGCGCTCTACATCCAGAACTGGGTGCTCGCAGCGGATTCCGTCGACTACCTCACCCGGAACGAGGCGCCCAGCCCGGTCGAGCACTACTGGTCCCTGTCCATCGAGGAGCAGTTCTACCTGCTCTGGCCGCTGGTGTTCGTGGCCGCGATGGCCATCGCCGCAGTGGCGGTGCGGCACTGGCGCCGGCGCTCGGATGCCGCACGATCGGCCGGCCTGGACATCGCCGCCATCGGCGCGGTGCTCATCGTCGTCGGATCGTTGTGGTTCTCGATCCATGAAACGAGCGCGAACCCGGCCGCGGCGTACTTCGTCACGCCGACCCGACTCTGGGAGCTCGGCCTCGGCGGCCTGCTGTCGCTGTGGTACCCGGTGATCTCGCGATGGCTCGGCCGGGTGAGCGCACTGTCCTGGCTCGGACTCGCCATGGTGATCGCCGCGGCGTTCACGCTCTCCGGCTCGACCGCCTTCCCCGGATGGATCGCGCTGCTGCCGATCATCGGCGCGGCCCTGATGATCACGTCCGGGTCCGCGACAGCCGCCCACGGAACGGCGTGGTTGACCTCCGCCCGCCCGGCCGTGTTCATCGGCGACATCTCCTATTCGCTGTACCTGTGGCATTGGCCGATCATCGTGCTGTGGCTGGGCTATTCCGGCGGCACCGTCGGCATTCTCGACGGTCCGGTGCTGGCGGCCGCCAGCGTGCTCGCGGCCTGGATGACGAAGGTCCTGGTCGAGGACCCGTTCCGCAAGGCCCACTGGATCGCGCCCTACCCCAGCCGGTCGCTGGCCACCGTGGTGCTCGCCGTCATACCGCTGGCGGTGACCACACCGCTGATCTCCAACCTGATCGCCCACCGCGTCACTCTGACCGGTGTCACGCCGGCGCTCGAGGCAGCACCGACCGACCTGCCGCTGGCGAACCAGCGCAAGTGCAAGGCCGGCATGGACGAGTCCGATGTGGTCAGCTGCGTCCGCGGCGACACCACCGACCCGGCGATGACGATCGCGCTGATCGGTGATTCCTACGCCGCCGAGTGGTCCAGCGCCATGATTTCCATTGCGCCGCAGAACGACTGGAAGATCGTCACGGTCACCCACGACTCGTGCCCCTGGACCGCGCAGATGCTCAACCGCGGCGACCACCCCTACACCGAATGCCACGAATGGGGCAAGAAGGCGCTGCGGTACCTGCTCGACGACGTCCACCCGGACGTGGTGATCTCCAGCTACCACCCCGGCCGCACCGCCGTCGGCCACGACAAGCTCGACGGGGCGAACCGCCGGGCCATCGCCGACGGGATGATCGACTACTGGCGCCGCCTCGCCGACGCCGGCGCATTCCTCATCGGCATCCACCCGACACCGGACCCGCAGGTCAACGCCCCGGACTGCCTGTCCAGCCGCACCGGGAGTGTGGCCAACTGCAGCGTGCCCCGCGACAAGGCCGTGCACGACAGCACGGCGATCGACCTGGCCGTCGACGCGCTGGGCCCGCAGCACGCGGCGCTGGTCAACCTCAATGACCACATCTGCGGCGCGCAGGAATGCAAGCCGGTACTGCACGACATGATCGTCTACCGCGACGAGGAACA
>CAZIIX010000374.1:0-2526 GCA_964539345.1 uncultured Actinomycetes bacterium
GAGCCGGCGGATCACCTCGCGGCCCGGCTCGGTGGCCACGACGCGGCGTACCCGCTGGTCGGTGGTGTCGACGGTGCGCCGGATCATCCCGCGCTCGGCGAGCCGGTCGGCCAGGCCCGACATGGTCGGCAACGACACGGCCAGCGTGGTCGCCAGTTCCTGGATGGATTGCCCGTCCGGATCGGGCACCACCAGCGCGAGGACCTTGAGCTGCTGGGTGGTCAGCCGGACCGAGAGGATGCGCTCGATGAAGTCAGGCAGAATGGTGGCTTCCCAGTCGTGCTGGATCGCCGTCATGCGCTCGATGAGTGCGTCGCGCGTTCGCCGGTCACGGTCCATGGCGGCAGGCGGCTCCCCCGCTCCGGTCACCCTGGTGACCATCGGAAACTTAGGCGTGCGCTAACCTTAGCACTGCGCTAACCAATGTCCGACTGCCGATGTCCGGCCGCCGATCCGATGGATGGTCCCCTCCGTGTTCAGACTCGCTCGCCTGAGCCTTGCCAACCGCACCCTCGTCGGCCTGGTCACCATCCTGATCGCGATCTTCGGCGTGCTGTCCATGACGCAGCTCCGGCAGGAGCTCATACCGGACATCGAGCTGCCCCAAACGGCCGTGGTGACAGTGCTTCCCGGGGCCAGCCCCGAGGTGACCGACGAGCAGATCGGCGAACCCATCAGCCGCGCGGTGAAGGGCCTCGATCATGTCGAGCAGGTCATCTCCACCTCGACCGCGAACATGTCCATCGTCACCATCGCCTACGAGTACGGCACCGATCCGGACGCCTTCCAATCGTCGGTGCGGCGGGCGCTCGAGCGGGTTACCGAGCGCTTGCCGTCCGGTGCGGAGCCGACCCTGATCTCCGGCAGCACCGCGGACATCCCGGTCATCTTCCTCACCGCCTCCCAGCCAGGCACCTCGCCGGCAGATCTCACGGCGGAGGTGCGCGACGTCGTGGTGCCGCGGCTCGAGGCGGTCGAGGGGGTGCGGGCGGCCGAGGTGTCCGGCGGCGCGGTGCAGCGCGTGCAGATCACGCCGGACCAGACGGCGCTGGCGGCAGCCGGTCTCGGGGCGGACGCCATCGGCGAGGCGCTGTCCGCGAACGGCGTCATACTGCCGTTGGGAAGTGTGACGGAGGACGGGGCGACACTTCCCGTGCAGGGTGGGGTCGCGATCACCTCGCTCGATGAGCTCCGCGGCCTTCCGCTGGCGCCCGCGCAGGCCGGCGCGCAGCACGCCGCGCCCGGTGACGCCGCCGCCGACAACGCCGGTGCCGCAACCGATGGCGCCGCCGCACCGGAGGCCACCGCACCGGAGGCCGCACCGACAGCCGCGATCACCACCATCGGCGATGTCGCCGAGGTCCAGCTCCGCACCGAGCAGCCCACCTCGATCACGCGGATGAACGGCGAGCAGGCACTGTCGGTCATGGTCACCCCCGCGCAGGGCGGCGACGTGGTGGCGATCTCGCACGACGTCAACGACGCGATCGCGCAGCTGGCCGCCGACTACCCCGACCTGGACCTGACAGTGGTGTTCGACCAGGCTCCGTTCATCCAGGAGTCGATCACGCACCTGACCACCGAGGGGCTGCTCGGGTTGCTGTTCGCCGTCGTGGTGATCCTGCTGTTCCTGCTGTCGGTGCGCTCGACGCTGGTCACGGCGATCTCGATCCCGCTGTCGGTGCTGGTCGCGTTCATCGGGCTCAACGTCGGCGGCTATTCGCTGAACATGCTCACCCTCGGTGCGCTGACCATCGCGATCGGCCGGGTGGTGGACGACTCGATCGTGGTCGTGGAGAACATCAAGCGACACCTGTCGTATGGCACGGCCAAGCGGGAGGCGATCGTCACCGGTGTGCGCGAGGTGGCCGGCGCCATCACCTCCTCGACGCTGACCACCGTGGCGGTGTTCGTGCCGATCGCGGTCGTCGGCGGACTGGTCGGCGAGCTGTTCGCCCCGTTCGCGCTGGCCGTGACGATCGCGATGCTCTCCTCGCTGGCGGTGGCGCTGACGATCGTGCCGGTGCTGTCCTACTGGTTCCTGCCGGTGCCGAAGGAGGTCGCCACGCCGGACGAGATCCGCACCGCTGCCGAGGCGCGCGAGCACCGCAGCGTGCTGCAGCGTGGCTACAAGCCGATTCTGGGTGGCACGCAACGGCATCCGGTCATCACGCTGGTGGTGTCGGTGCTGGTGCTGGTCGGTACCGGCGCGCTGATCCCGCTGATGAAGGTCGACTTCATCGGCAACACCGGGCAGAACTCGGTGATGGTCACCCAGCAGTTCCCGGCCGGCACATCGCTGGAGTCGATGTCGGACGGGGCCGCGGAGGTGGAGGCGGCGCTCGCCGAGGTCGACGGCGTCGACGATGTGCTGCTCATGGCCGGATCGGGCAACGGCGACGACATGGCGACGCTGTTCGGCGGCGGGGACTCGGCCACGTTCATGGTCACCACGGACGCCGACGCCGACCAGGTCGCGCTGCAGGACACCATCCGCGACCGGCTCGACCGGATCACCGGCGCCGG
>CAZIIX010000375.1:0-2523 GCA_964539345.1 uncultured Actinomycetes bacterium
CTCGGCTACGGCCTGGTCGGCACCGGATACTTCGGGCCGAAGACCGAACATGCGGTGCTGGACATCCAAAAGCGCGCCGGACTCAACGTGGTCGGCTTCATCGGCCCGAAGACGTGGGCGGCGGCCTGGACCGTCGGCAAGGCGAAGTCCTCGGCGAAGAAGGACCCGAACGCCTCGGCGAGCTACCAGCCGCAGACCGCCGACACCTGCCATGTCGGGGACAAGTCGGCTCCGCCGTGGCCGGGCAAGCAGTTCTTCTACGGCGACACGGATCGCGATCTGCAGTGCTGGCAGAAGCAGATGGGCAAGCGCGGCTACCCGTTGGTGGGCACCGGCTACTACGGCGATATGACGAAGCAGTCGGCGCTGGACCTGCAACGGCGCAACGGCATCAACGACTCCGGCATCATCGGCCCGCTGACCTGGAAGGCGGCCTGGGAGGGGAAGGCGAAGTAGTCCGCGGCGCCCAGGTTGCGGTGAGGTAACGAACCCACCGTCATCGAGATAACAATCGGTCAGGATGGGTGCGCAACGACTTCACGACGATCAGAGTGTGACGATAGGCACACCAACGGCTGATCGCTCGCGATCGGCACGAAACGCCCGTCCGTGCTCGACGCCCGTGCACGGACGGTGCCACGAGGGGCCCGAGCCATGCAGGTTCGGGCCCCTCAGTTCGTCCCAGCTGTGCGCACTGCGTGGAGCCATCCCGAAATGATGGTCGTTAAGCAGAGAAATGACTGGCCGAATCTCTGCAGCTCGAACATCATGTGGCACAACCGGGCTATGCCAAGACCGGGCTATGCCAAGACCGGGCTAGGCGCTGAGCTTCTCCGCAGCGGCGAGCTTCACGCACGTCGCGACCCCCTGCATCGCGGCGGTCACCTCGTCCAGCGGCGGCATGGTCGGGGCCAGGCGGATGTTCCGGTCGTCCGGGTCGCGGTGGTACGGGAATGACGATCCGGCTTGGGTCAGCGCGATGCCCGCGCCCTTGGCCAGCTCGACCACCCGCGCCGCGATGCCGTCCAGGACGTCCAGGCTGACGAAGTAGCCGCCCACCGGCTTGGTCCAGCTGGCCACCCCGAGCTCGCCCAACTCGTCGGTGAGCACCCGCTCGACCGCCTCGAACTTCGGGGCGATGATCTGGCGGTGCTTGACCATGTGGGCGCGGACCCCGGCGGCATCGCGGAAGAACTGCGCGTGTCGCAGGTGGTTGACCTTGTCCGGGCCGATGCAGCCCTGACCGAGCCGCTGGGTGTACCAGGCGACGTTCTCCGGCGATGACGCGAGGAACGCGACCCCGGCCCCGGCGAACGTGATCTTCGAGGTCGAGGCGAACATCAACGCACGGTTGGGGTGGCCGTTCGCCGCTGCCAACGACAGCAGATCGGCGCTCTTGGTCTCCTCCTCGGTGAGGTGGTGCAGCGCATAGGCGTTGTCCCAGAAGATGCGGAAGTCGGGCGCGGCGGTCGGCATGGCGGACAGCGCGGCGGCGATCTCCTGCGTGACGACGGAGCCGGTCGGGTTGGCATAGGTCGGCACGATCCAGATCCCCTTGAACGACGGATCGCCGGCGACCAGCTCGGCCGTGGCATCCACGTCGGGACCGTCCTCGTTCATCGGTACGGTGACCATCTCGATACCCAGCGACTCGAGCAGCGTGAAGTGCCGGTCGTAGCCGGGGACGGGACAGACGAACTTGAGCGTCTCCTCCTTGCTCCAGGGCCGCACCGAGTCCGGCGTGCCGTAGAGCAGCGCGAAGTTGAGCACCTCACGCATCATGACCAGGCTCGAGTTGTTGCCGGCGACCAGCTGGGCGGGATCGACGCCGAGCAGATCGCCGAAGATGGCGCGCAGCTCCGGAAGGCCCTGCAGCCCGCCGTAGTTGCGCACGTCGGTCCCGTCGGCCGCGACGTGGCCGTGCGGCAGCGCCAGCAGCTCGTTGGACAGGTCCAGCTGGGCGGCCGACGGCTTGCCCCGCGTGAGATCGAGCTTCAGACCTTGGGCCTTGAGATCCTCGTAGGCACTCCGCTGGTCGGCGAGGAACGCGGCAAGATCGTCGGATGCGAGGTCGGTGAGCGCTCGGGCAGCCACGGTGGCCCTCCTGGGGTGACGGTAGCGAATGGTCTGAATCGAGCCGACCTGCGCGATCACTGCGGCACGGGTGTCGCGGGGGCCGACGGGGACCAGTCTTCCAGCCCGGCGCGCGGGGGCAAGAGGCGGGATGCGCGGTTCACCGCAGCATGACGACGCCAGTGAGGAATCTCACGACCGCGAATTGGTAAACACTTCGGGGATCGGACATTAAAGACACCTTCAAATCGATGAAAATCTGGGCAAAATTGTTCGAATTTGTTGGCGGAACCTGGGACTTTAGGGCATGCTCAATGGCAGCCACGGTTCACACCGTACGGTCAACCGCTCATGTCTTGCGACGCCCGCAAACGAGCGGCCTCAAAGAGGTCAGGACTATGCCGGTCCTGGCCTCTTTGGCATCTGCGGGGCGTGGTCCGGTCGTGCCCG
>CAZIIX010000376.1:0-2517 GCA_964539345.1 uncultured Actinomycetes bacterium
CTCCGGCTGGAGGCGATCGAGGCGGTCGACGCCGGCCGCATCCAATACGCCCTCTGGGGATCCGACGGGCGCGGGGAGCATCGCGCCGGGTGGGCGTTCGCCCGGGTGCAGGGCCTGCTGGGCACCGACGCGGTGCTGTCCGCGGCCCCCGCCGGCGGGCGCGGGCCGTCCGACCGGGTCGCCACGGCAGCCTGGGGAGAGGAGAACACCCCCGACCGCGACCCCGCCGCGCCCTGGCCCGGGGCGCTGCCGGCCCCGGCGCCGACCCGCGCGACAACCACCGTCATACCCGGCAAGTCGACCCCCGAAGGAGACAGAGACGTCGACGTCTGCGACGGCAGCGGCGGCCGCATCCTCGTCACCGATCGCGGACTGCTCACCGGCCCGCCGACCTCCGTGGCCGGCCGACGCGTGCTGTCCTGGGCCGGCCCGTGGCTGGTCGACGAGCGCTGGTGGTCCGGGCCCGTCACCGCCCCCGCCCGCCGATCGGCCCGCCTGCAGGTGGTGACCGAATCCGGGCCGCCGGTCCTCCTGGGGTTCGGCGCACACGGCTGGCAGCTCGAGGCGGTGTATGACTGATGGGCTTCTCCAACCCGCCGGTGCCCTGGGAGGAGATGTCCCGCATCCTGGCCGGCCGCGCGCCGGTCGGCGACAACCCCCGCGCCTGGGTGCGCTCGGTGCCGGCCGGCGACGTGTTCCGGCCGGGCCGCGGGGATCCGTCGCTGGTCGAGACGCCGGACGACGCCCCGGCCGGGGGATCGGGGGAGCGGGCCACCACGGCGTCATCGGTGGTTCCCTACGCGGAACTGCACTGCCACTCGGCGTTCAGCTTCCTCGACGGCGCGGCCACCCCGGAGCAACTGGTCGCCGAGGCGGTGCGGCTGCGGCTCGACGCGCTGGCCATCACCGACCATGACGGCCTGTACGGGGTGGTGCGTTTCTACGAGGCCGCGGCCGACGCGGGGCTGACCGCACTGTACGGCTCGGAGCTCACCCTCGGGCTGACCCGGACGCCGCAGGGCGAGCCCGACCCGGCGGGGGAGCACCTGCTGGTGCTGGCACGCGGCCAGGAGGGCTACCGGAGACTGTCGCAGGAGATCGCCGCCGCACATCTGGCCGGCGGCGAGAAGGGTTTGCCCCGCTACGATCTCGACCGGCTCGCTCACCGCTCGGACGGGCACTGGCTGATCCTCACCGGATGCCGCAAGGGCGCCGTCCGGCAGGCCCTGGCGCGCGGCGGACCCGACGGGGCCGAGCGCGCACTCCGCCGGCTCGTCGACCTGTTCGGTCCGCAGAACGTCGCCGTCGAACTCACCCGGCACCTCACTCCGACCGATGACGAGGACAACGATGCGCTCGCCGAGATCGCCGCGGCACTCGGACTGCCCATCGTGGCCACCACCGGCGCGCACTACGCCGCCCCGAGTGGGGCCCGGCTCGGCGCCGCCATGTCCGCCGTCCGGGCGCGGAGCAGCCTGGCCGACGCCGACCCCTTCCTGCCCGCCGGGCCCGGTGCCCACCTGCGCTCCGGGGCCGAGATGGCGCGGCTGTTCGCCCGCTACCCGGAGGCGGTGGCCACCGCGGCACGACTGGCCGCCGAGTGCGCGTTCGACCTGCGCCTCGTCGCGCCGCGACTGCCGCCGTTCGACGTCCCCGACGGGCATGACGAGGCCAGCTACCTGCGGGAGCTGACGATGGCCGGCGCTCGACAGCGGTACGGGCCACCGGAGCGAAACCCGAAGGCGTACGCGCAGATCGAGCGCGAACTGCGGATCATCACCGAGCTCGACTTCCCCGGCTACTTCCTGGTGGTCTACGACATCACCCAGTTCTGCCGGCAGGCGGACATCCTCTGCCAGGGCCGAGGATCGGCGGCGAACTCGGCGGTCTGCTACGCGCTGGGGATCACCGCGGTGGACGCGGTCGGCTTCGGGCTGCTGTTCGAACGGTTCCTCTCCCCGGTGCGGGACGGGCCGCCGGACATCGACATCGACATCGAATCCGGGCGTCGCGAGGAGGTCATCCAGTACGTCTACGCCAAATACGGCCGGGACAAGGCCGCCCAGGTCGCCAACGTGGCCACCTACCGGCCGAAGATGGCCGTGCGCGACATGGCCAAGGCGCTCGGCTACTCGCCCGGGCAACAGGACGCCTACTCCAAGCAGCTCAGCCACTGGGGGACGCTGGCCGACCAGGTGGCCGAGCAGCACGAGGCCGCCGCGGGGCACGCGGAAGGGCAGCACGAGGCCGCCGCGGGGCACGCGGAAGGGCAGCACGAGGCCGCCGGGGGGCGTGCCATCACCGACCCGTCCGCCATCCCGGCCGACGTCATCGAACTCGCCCAGCAGATCCAGGACTTCCCGCGGCACCTGGGCATCCACTCCGGCGGCATGGTCATCTGCGACCGGCCGGTGGCCGAGGTGTGCCCGGTGGAATGGGCGCGGATGGAGAACCGCAGCGTGCTGCAGTGGGACAAGGACGACTGCGCCGCCATCGGGCTGGTCAAGTTCGACCTGC
>CAZIIX010000377.1:0-2509 GCA_964539345.1 uncultured Actinomycetes bacterium
TCCGGCAGAACCTGCTCGGCAAGCGCGTCGACTACTCCGGCCGGTCGGTCATCGTGGTCGGCCCGCAGCTGAAGCTGCACCAGTGCGGCCTGCCGAAGCTGATGGCGCTGGAGCTGTTCAAGCCGTTCGTGATGAAGCGTCTGGTCGATCTCAACCACGCGCAGAACATCAAGTCCGCCAAGCGGATGGTCGAGCGGCAGCGCCCCGAGGTGTGGGACGTGCTCGAGGAGGTCATCGGGGCGCACCCGGTGCTGCTCAACCGCGCACCCACGCTGCACCGGCTGGGCATCCAGGCCTTCGAGCCGCAGCTGGTGGAGGGCAAGGCCATCCAGCTGCACCCGCTGGTGTGCGCGGCGTTCAACGCCGACTTCGACGGCGACCAGATGGCGGTGCACCTGCCGCTGTCCGCCGAGGCGCAGGCCGAGGCGCGCATCCTGATGCTCTCCAGCAACAACATCCTCTCCCCGGCGCACGGCCAGCCGCTGGCCATGCCGTCGCTGGACCTGGTGACCGGTCTGTACTACCTGACCGGGCTGGACGAGGACGCGGTCGGCGCGGGCCGGGTGTTCTCCTCGCCGGCGGAGGCGTTGCTGGCGCGGGACTTCGGCGACGCCGAGGCGCGCATCGATCTGCGGGCGCCGATCAAGGTGCGGCTGACCGGTGTCGTGCCGGGGCCGGACGCGACGCTGCCGGAGGACTGGCAGGACGGTGATCCGTGGATCGCCGAGACGACGCTGGGCCGGATCCTGTTCAACGAGCTGCTTCCGGAGAGCTACCCGTTCGTCAACGAGGAGCTGCCGAAGAAGAAGCAGGCGGCGATCGTCAACCACCTGGCCGAGCACTTCCCGATCTCGGTGGTGGCGCAGACGCTGGACAAGCTCAAGGAGGCGGGCTTCTACTGGGCCACCCGGTCCGGTATGACGGTCGCCATCCGCGACGTGATCATCCCGGAGGCCAAGGCCGACATCATGGCGGATCACGCCAAGCAGGTCGCGGCGGAGGAGAAGAAGTATCAGCGCGGTGTGGTCTCGCTGGCCGAGCGCAACGACGAGCTGGTGCGCATCTGGGAGCACGCGACCAAGGACGTCGAGAACGCGATCAAGGAGTCCTACCCGCGGGGCAACTCGGTGTACACGCTGGTCAACGCCGGCGCCGCCGGTAACTGGATCCAGGTCCGGTCGCTGTCCGGCATGAAGGGCATCGTGACCAACTCCAAGGGGGAGCAGATCCCCCGGCCGATCGCGAACTCGTTCCGCGAGGGACTGTCCGTGCTGGAGTACTTCATCAACACGCACTCCGCCCGGAAGGGTCTGGCGGACACGGCGCTGCGGACGGCCGAGGCCGGCTACCTCACCCGACGCCTGGTGGACGTCTCGCAGGACGTCATCGTGCGCGAGGAGGACTGCGGCACCGAGCGCGGTATCCAGTTGCCGATCGCCGAGCAGGACGTCACCGGCGCCTGGCACCCGATCGACAATCTGGAGACGCGCGCCGAGGCACGGATCCTGGCCGCCGACATCGTCGACGGCTCCGGCACGGTGCTGGTCGAGGCGGGCACGGACCTGCACGGCTCGCACCTGGAGGCGGCGTTGGCGGCCGACGTGCACGAGATCAAGGTGCGCTCGGTGCTGACCTGCGAGTCCGCGATCGGCGCGTGCGCCAAGTGCTACGGCCGTTCGCTGGCCACCGGCAACCTGGTCGACGTCGGCGAGGCGGTGGGCATCGTCGCCGCCCAGTCCATCGGCGAGCCGGGGACCCAGCTGACGCTGCGCACGTTCCACTCCGGGTCGGCGTCCGGTTCGGACGACATCACCCAGGGTCTGCCGCGTGTGCAGGAGCTGTTCGAGGCGCGGGTGCCGAAGGGCAAGTCGCCGATCGCCGAATCGGCCGGTCGGGTGCGGATCGAGGACGAGGACAAGTTCTACCGGATCACGATCGTGCCGGACGACGGCAGTGACGAGGTCGTCTACGAAAAGTTGCCGAAGACCAAGCGGCTCGCGACCGTCGCCTATGACGGGGGTCGTCCGCTGGAGGACGGTGACCACATCGACGTCGGCTTCCAGCTGCAGGAGGGCCACCCGGATCCGCACGAGGTGCTGCGCATCATGGGTCCGCGGCGGGTGCAGTTGCACCTGGTGGACGAGGTGCAGGAGGTGTACCGGTCGCAGGGTGTGGCCATCCACGACAAGCACATCGAGGTCATCGTGCAGCAGATGCTGCGCCGGGTGACGATCATCGATTCCGGGTCGACCGAGCTGCTGCCCGGCGCCGTGGTCGAGCGTCGCGAGTTCGAGGCGCTCAACCGTGCGGCGCTGGCCTCCGGCGGCGAGGCGGCGGCCGGGCGTCCGGCGCTGATGGGCATCACCAAGGCGTCGCTGGCGACCGACTCGTGGCTGTCGGCGGCCTCCTTCCAGGAGACCACCCGGGTGCTCACCGACGCGGCGATCAACGCCCGCAGCGACAAGCTGGTCGGCCTGAAGGAGAACGTGATCATCGGCAAGCTGATCCC
>CAZIIX010000378.1:0-2506 GCA_964539345.1 uncultured Actinomycetes bacterium
TCCGAGATCGGCGCCACGTCCGCGGTGACCAGTTCGGCGGCCGCGGCCGCATCGCCGCCGACCGCGAGCGCCTCCTCGGCCGCCGTCGCCCGCACCGGGGTGGGCGCCATCCCGGCCAGCGCGATGCGCGTGCCGGCCACCGCGACCGCGACGATCGCCCATCCCGCCGCCTGGGCGGTGAACTTCTCGTACCAGTACTGCTCGGCGCCGGTGACCGGCACCCGCACCTCGGTGAGCACCTCGTCGTCGGTCAGCGCGGTGCTGAAGTAGTCGACGAAGAACTCGTCCGCCGGAATGTGCCGGACCCCGTCCGGCCCGTGCGCCACCATCACCCCGTCCAGCGCGCACACGGCCGCGGGCAGGTCGCCAGCAGGGTCGGCGTGGGCCAGCGATCCGCCGATCGTGCCGCGGTAGCGGATCTGCGCATCGCCGACGGTCGCCGCTACCCGCCCCAGCAGCGGAACGCCCTGCCGCACCACGTCCGCCGTGACCAGGTCGTGGTAGGGCGTGGCGGCGCCGATGACGACGGTCTCGCCCTCCCGCCGGATGTAGCGCAGCTCCTCGAGCCCGCCGATGTCGACGAGCAGCGCCGGTGCGGCCAGCCGCAGTTTCATCATCGGCAGCAGCGAGTGTCCGCCGGCGAGCAGTGCGGCGTCCTCGCCGCCCTCGCCCAGCAGCTCGATCGCGTGCGGGACCGAGGTGGCGCGCGCGTAGTCGAACGGGGTAGGGATCACCCGGCGGTCGCCCTGTCGATCGCCCGCCACACCCGTTGCGGCGTCAGCGGCATGTCGATGTGCCGGATCCCCAGGTGCGCCACGGCGTCGATGACGGCGTTCTGCACCGCCGGTGTGGCTCCGATGGTGGCTGCCTCACCGATTCCCTTGGCGCCCAATGGGTTGTACGGGGTGGGCGTCTCCATGTCGAGCAGCTCGAACGCCGGCAGGTCGGGCGCGGTCGGGATGCCGTATTCGGCGAACGTCGCAGTCAGCGGATTGCCGTCCTCGTCGAAGGTCACCGCCTCGTACAGCGCCTGTGCGGCGCCCTGCGCCAACCCGCCATGTCGTTGACCCTCGAACAACAGCGGATTGATGACGGTGCCCGCGTCATCCACGCTGACCAGCCGGAGCAGCCGCACCTTGCCGGTCGCGACATCGACCTCGACCACGGCCACGTGGGCACCGAACGGGTAGGTCGCTCCGTCGGAGGTGAACAGCGACTGCGCCGCCAGCGGCTGTTCGGCCGCGAGGTCGCGGAACGAGACGAACCGGTCCGGGATCCCCGCGACCGCGATGCCGACCCGTGCGGTGTCCACGGTCAGATCGGCCGGGTCGACCTCCATGAGTGCGGACGCGTGCTGTTTGGCCAGCTCCGCCACGGCCATCGCCGCCTGCCGCGCCGCCGAGCCGCCCATCTGCAGGCTCCGCGAACCCCCGGTGCCGCCGCCCCGCGGGACCGCGTCGGTGTCGCCCCAGACCAGCCGGATCGCATCGACCGGGACGCCCAGCTGGTCGGAGACGATCATCGCGAACGCCGTGGCGTGGCCCTGACCGTGCGGTGAGACGCCGGTGAACACCGTGGCGCTGCCGTCGGAGTGCAGCTCGACGGTGGCATTCTCCTTGCCGCCGCCGGTGATCTCGACGTAACTGGACAGGCCGATGCCGAGCTGGATGTCGTCGCGGCGGCGGCGTCGCTCGGCCTGCTCGGAGCGCAGCGCCTGGTAGTCGACCGCTGTCAGGACGGTGTCGAGCGCTGCCGGGTAGTCACCGGAGTCGTACACCGCGCCGGTCGGGGTGGTGTGCGGAGAGGTGAAGGTGGGCAACAGGTTCCGGCGACGCAGCTCAGCCGGGTCCATGCCGATCTCCGCGGCGAAGACGTCCACTGCGCGCTCCACCGCGGCGGTGGCCTCGGGCCGGCCCGCGCCGCGGAACGCACCGACCGGTGTGGTGGTGGTCAGCACGCAGCGCACCGAGGTCTCCACCCGAGCGAAGTCGTAGACGCCGGGTGCCATCAGCGTCGTGCCGCCCGGTGTCTGCAGGCCCAGTCGCGGGTAGGCGCCGCAGTCCTGCAGGATCTCCAGCCGATACGCCGTCAAGCGGCCGTCGCGGGTGCCGCCGATGGTGACGGTCTGATGTTGCGCACGGCCGTGGTTCATCGCGGTCAGGTTCTCCGAGCGGGTCTCCACCCAGCGGACCGGCCGATCCAGGGCTCGCGCGGCGGCGGCGATGACGATGTGATCGGGCTCCGCCCCGAACTTGGCGCCGAATGCCCCGCCGACATCGGGAGTGATGACCCGGACGCGGGCCCTGTCCACCGCGAATGCCGCGGCCAGGTCGGACCGCACGAGTTGCGCGCCCTGATTGGGCATCCAGATGGTCAGCCGGGGGCCGGCGAGGGCTGCGTCATCGCCGGCACTGGGCCCGCCCGCGGCCGCGCCGTCGTCGGGCCCGCCCACAGCCGCCCCGTCATCGCTGGCCCACACGGCGATCGCGGCCCGTCCCTCCAGGGG
>CAZIIX010000379.1:0-2494 GCA_964539345.1 uncultured Actinomycetes bacterium
CGACCGCCACGCCCGTCAGAATCAGGCCGCTACGCACTCCCAATCCGGAAGAGCCAGTTTACCGACAGTCCGTCACCCGCCCGCCACGCACAGTGGTGTGTCCGTTCGGTGGCACGTCATCGGGCGGCGCTGCGGCGCGCCGCGGATGCTGCGATGGCGATCCCGCCGCGACAGGATCAGGCGCTGCCGACCCATTCGTCGCTGCCGTCACCGAACACCTGCCGCTTCCATACCGGAAGTCGGTGCTTGACCTCGTCGACGAGCTCGCTGCACGCCGCGAACGCCTCGGCGCGATGCGCCGCGGAAACCGCTGCGGCCAAGGCGATGTCGCCGATGGTGAGCATGCCCACCCGGTGGCTGACCGCGACCGCGATGATGCCGTCGCGGCCGGCGATGTCCCGCGCGACCTCGGCGACGACCTCCGGTGCGGACGGATGCGAGTGGTACTCCAGTTCGGCCACATCGCGACCGTTGTCGTGATTGCGCACGATTCCGGAGAATGACACCGCTGCGCCGGCAGTGTCGTCGGCGACCGCGCGTTCGTGCGCCGCCAGGTCCAGCGGCTCGCTGCTGACCGCGGCGATCACGACCCGTCCCGTCATGCGCTCATCCTCCTTTCGTGGGCCCGTCCGGGCGCGGGTGGTCGCCGCCGGCCAGTTGGTCCAGCGCGTGGTCGAGCACCTCGTCGAGCACCGCGAGACCGTCGCGCACCCCGCCGGTCGATCCGGGCAGGTTGACCACCAGGGTGCGGCCGGAGACGCCGACCACGCCCCGGGACAACACCGCGGTGGGCACGCCGGCGCGGACACCTCGCTGGCGCAGGGCCTCGGCCAAACCGGGGATCTCGTAGTCGAGCAGCGCCGCGGTGATCTGCGGGGTGCGGTCCGTCGGGGAGATGCCGGTGCCGCCCGAGGTGATGACCACGCGGGCGCCGAGCGCCTCGCGCAGCGCTGCGGCGAACGGATCACCGTCGGCGCAGACATGCGCTCCGTCGACGCGGAATCCGCGTTCCCGCAGCCAGTCGGCGATGATCGGTCCGGCCTTGTCCGGGTACACGCCCTGGGCGGCGCGGGTGGACGCGATCACCACCGCGGCCGTCCGCGGCGGGCCGGTCGGAGTCGGTACGGCTGCGGCATGCGGCGTCGTCATCACGGTCGTCGCCCTCGGTCCCGGACCCACAGGCCGGTCTTGCCGCCCTCCTTGCGCTCGACGCGGAGGGCGTCCAGCACGGCGGCGGGGTCGACCGCCTTGATCATGTCGTGCAGGGTCAGGCCTGCGACCGACGCGGCCGTGAGGGCCTCCATCTCGACGCCGGTGCGGTCCGCGGTCGAGACCGTCGCGGTGATCGCGATGTCGGTCTCGCCGACCGAGAAGTCCACGGCGACAGCGGAGATCGCGATCGGATGACACAGCGGGATCAGGTCAGGGGTGCGCTTCGCGGCCATGATGCCGGCGATCCGAGCGGTCGCCAGCGCGTCGCCCTTGGCCAGGGCGTTGTCCCGCAGCAGCCGCACCACTTCGGCCGTCGTGCGCATCACGGCGGTGGCCACCGCGGTGCGGGCGGTGCGCTCCTTGCCGGACACGTCCACCATGTGCGCCGCCCCGTGCTCGTCGACGTGGGTGAGCCGATCCGCGGCGCCGGGCGCATCCGATGGTGTCGTCATAGCTGCCATTGTGGCCGACGACGGCGAGTCGGGCACCGGCCGGTGGTCAGTCGCCCTCCTCGTCGGGGACCGTGACGGCGACGATCGCCTTCGCCACGGCCGGCGCGACCTTCTCGTCGAACACGCTGGGCACGATGAACGACGGGTTGAGCTGCTCGGGCGCGACGGCATCGGCGATCGCCTTGGCGGCGGCCAGCAACTGCGCGTCGGTGATCTCCGAGGCGCCCGCGTCCAGCAGCCCGCGGAACACCCCGGGGAACGCCAGCACGTTGTTGATCTGGTTCGGGAAGTCCGAGCGACCCGTCGCGACCACCGCGGCGTGCGCCTGCGCCTCCACCGGGTCGATCTCCGGAGTGGGGTTGGCCAGCGCGAAGACGATCGCGTCCGAGTTCATCCGCGCCACGTCCTCGCCGGAGATCAGGTTCGGTGCCGAGACCCCGATGAACACGTCGGCGCCGACGATCGCGTCGTGCACCGTGCCGGTCAGGCGTGCGGTGTTCGTCCGCGCCGCCACCTCCGCCAACGACGGGTGCATGCCGTCGCGCCCGTCGTAGACGATGCCGTCGATGTCCACCGCGATGATGTCCGCCGGGTGCTGAAGTTGCAGCAGCCGGATGATGGCGTTGCCTGCCGCTCCGACCCCGCACACGACGATGCGGCAGTCGCCCATCGACTTGTTCACGGTGCGCAGCGCATTGCGCAGCGCGGCCACCACGACGATGGCGGTGCCGTGCTGATCGTCGTGAAAGACCGGGATGTCCAACCGTTCTCGCAGCCGCGCCTCGATCTCGAAGCAGCGCGGCGCGGAGATGTCCTCCAGGTTGATGCCG
>CAZIIX010000380.1:0-2492 GCA_964539345.1 uncultured Actinomycetes bacterium
CTGCACGAGACCGCCGTCATACCCAGGGACAACGCGACGGCGAGGACGGCCACACCGTGGCGACGGGGCACTGTCTCGGACACATGCCCAGTGTGCCCCGAGTCCGCGCGGACGGCAGCCGATCCGCTGCCCGGGCCTAGCTCGCGGCCTTGGCCGGGGTGGAGCTGCTGGGCGTCGACGAGGAGGCTGCCGGCTTGCTCTCCGAGCCCGATGCCTTGCCATTGGAGTTGGCCGACGACTCGCTCTTCGCCGACGATTCGCTCGACTTGTCCGACTTCGACCCGGGCGAGACGCTGGCGCTCTGCGATCCGGAGCGCGAATCGGTGCGGTAGAAGCCGCTGCCCTTGAACACCACGCCCACCGAGCCGTAGACCTTGCGCAGCCGGCCCTGGCACTGCGGGCACACCGTCAGTGAAGCATCCGAAAATGCCTGCACGGCCTCGAAGTGGTGGTCGCACTCGGTGCAGGCGTACTGGTACGTGGGCACGTGTCCTCCCGGCGGCGCCGTGCGGCGCCCTGTCTGTGATGGTTCCTGCGATCCGGTCCGAGGGCTCGACGGGCCCCGATCGGACATCCGATTAGCACTCAAGGTACCGGACTGCTAATCCGATAATGCTCCGTCGGCCCCTCCGAGTGCAAGATGACCGTCTGTGATTTTGCCGTCGGGGGCGGCGCCGGAGGACAGATGGCGGTATCCGCCGGTCGGTGTGACGACGTCCGTGACGGTGATGTCGTGCCGGTCGCGGGGCAGCGGGGAGGCGGGGTCGGCGAGGAACTCGTCGTCGAAGACGACCGCGATCAGCCGGGGCCGGTCGGTGGGCTGCAGCAGGGCCAGGCTGCGGTCGTAGTGTCCGCCGCCGCGGCCGAGCCGGGTTCCGGAGGCGTCGACGGCCAGCGCCGGTATGACGATGGCATCGGCGGTACGGATGACGGTGGGCCCGAGCAGCGGCCCGTCCGGTTCCGGCACCCCGAGCATGCCCGCGACCGGGGGCGGGTCCGCCGGGCGGTGGCCGTCGGTGTGGAGGTGCCCGGTCACCGCGCACCAGTTCAGTGGTTCGCCGGGCTGGGCGACCGGGGCCAGCACCCGGCGGACGCCCGCGCGCAGCAGATGCGCGGCCAGGTCGGGGCTGAGCGGTTCGGTGCGCAGCGGGAGATAGAGGCACACGGTGTGCGCGCCGGCGTCGGCCAGGGCGCGGGTCAGGTGCGCGGTGGTGTGCTGCCGGGCGGCGCCGATCTCGATGCCCGGGCGGGTTCGTCGCGCCGGGAGGATCTGGGAGCGCCAGTGCGCCTTGGCGCGGGCGAGTGCCGCGGCGTCCGCGGTGGACCTGGCCGCGCCGTCCCCGGTGGACCGGGCCGCGCCGCCCCCGGGGTCGGGCGGATCAGCCTGCACGAGCGCCTCCTTGTCGTCCCCCGTCGACCTGTCGTCCCCCGTCGACCTGTCGTCCCTCGTCGCCGTGGTCGTCCCCCGTCACCGCCCTCCATCATGGCGCGTGACGATGCCGGGGCGAAACAGCCGATTTTCCGGTCGGCATCGGTCCCTGCGTCACAATCGGAGGTCGACGCGCTAGCGTTGCAAGGCATGACCCTGCCTCACGCTGTGCCCGAACGGGAGGGCCGCCCGTGCGATCCGTGAACGAGCAGCTCAAGCTGGTGCTCGCCGCTGCGCTGACGCCGCCCCCGGTGCGCGTCGCGATCTCCGAGGCGCAGGGCCTGCTGTGTGCGCAGGAGGTCGTCGCCTCCGTCGCGCTGCCGTCGTTCGACCAGGCCGCCGTGGACGGATATGCCGTGCGTTCGGTCGATGTCGCGGACGCCAGCCCCGAGGCTCCCGTGCAGCTGCCGGTGGTGGGCGAGATCGGCCCCGGGTCGCGCAGCGCACATCGGCTGCAGCCGCGCCAGGCCGTGTTCGTCGCGACCGGGGCGCCGCTGCCGACGATCGCCGACGCCGTGGTGCCGCGCGGTATGGCCGGCACGTCCAGCGCGCGCATCGTGGTGCAGGAGCCGGCCGGGTCGGGGGCGTTCGTGCGGCGGACCGGCGAGGACGTGCAGCCCGGCGATGTGGCGGTGCGCACCGACGCGTTCATCGGCGCGGCCCAGGTGGGGCTGCTGGCCGCCGTCGGCATGGACAAGGTGCTGGTGCATCCGCGGCCGCGGCTGTCGATCATCTCGATCGGTCAGGAGCTGGTGGACGTCTCGCGCATCCCCGGCCCGGGCCAGGTCTATGACGTCAACTCGTTCGCGCTGGCGGCCGCGGCCCGCGATGCCGGCGCGGAGGTCACCCGGGTCGGGATCGGCCCGCAGGACGGGCGCCGGCTGCGCGAACTGGTCGAGGCGCGGCTGCTGGTCTCCGAGGCGATGGTGATCGCCGGCGCCGCGGGGGGCAGGGCCAGCGACGTGATCTGCGAGGTGCTCTCGGACCTCGGCGAGATCGACCGCACCCGGGTGGCGATGCAGCCCGGCTCGGCGCAGGGCTTCGGCCTGCTGGGCAACGACCG
>CAZIIX010000381.1:0-1183 GCA_964539345.1 uncultured Actinomycetes bacterium
CTCGACTGATCGACGGCGCGCGGATCCCTACGCGGACCAGGCGCGCGCCACCTCCAGCACCGCATCCATCGCCTCGGGCTCACCGATGGTGATGCGCACCCCGTCACCGGCGAACGTCCGCACGCTGATGCCCGCGTCGCGCAGTGCCTCATCGAACGAGACCGCCGACTCGCCGAGCGGCAACCACACGAAGTTGGCGCGACTGTCCGGCACCTCGAATCCGATGCGCCGCAGATCCTCGACCACCGTGTCGCGGCGCGCCACGATCTCCGTCACCCGCTCCCGCTGCCGCGGCCAGATGTCCAGTGCCGCCAGCGCGGCGGCCTCCGCAGCAACGCTCACGGTGAACGGCAGGGCCACCCGGCGCAGCGCGTCGGCGACCGGCTCCGGCGCGACGCAGTAGCCGACCCGCAGCCCGGCCATCCCGTGCGCCTTGGAGAACGTGCGAAGCAGCGCGACATTCGGGTGCTCACGAGCCATCGTCATACCGTCCTGGCGACTTGACCCCCGGTGGTACTCGATGTAGGCCTCGTCGAGCACGATCAGGCAGTCGTCCGGCACGGCAGCGATGAAGGCATCGAGATCCGCCGCGTCGACCGCGGTACCGGTCGGGTTGTTCGGGCTGCATACGATGACGATCCGCGCCCGCGTGCTGCGTGCCGCCTCGGCCATGGCCGGCAGATCGTGTCGATGGTCGCGCAACGGCACCGGCACCGGCGTCGCCCGGCAAACCGGGATGATCACCGGATAGGCCTCGTACGACCGCCACGCATGCACCACCGCATCGCCCGGGTCGGTGACCGCCTGGACGAGCAGCTGCAACAGCGAGATCGAACCGCCCCCGACCACGATGCGGCTGGTGGGGACGTCCAGCTGCTCGGCCAGCCGCGCGGCCAGACTCGTACCACTCGGGCTCGGATAGCGATTGGCCTCGGCCGCGGCCGCGGAGGTCGCGGCCGTGATGGTCGGATCGACCGGCCACGGCGACTCGTTCGATGAGAGCTTGAACGAACGCCCGTCGGGCCCGACCCCGGCCGGTTTGCCGGCAATGTAGCCGGGAATGGTGGACAGGTCAGCGCGCAGCGGCACGGGGTTCATTTCCTCATCATGGCCGACAGTCCCGCTGAACCGAGCCCGCAGTCTCACAGGTTGGAAATGTGACCGGGGGCGTGTGCCGGCACCC
>CAZIIX010000381.1:1283-2491 GCA_964539345.1 uncultured Actinomycetes bacterium
CGCCGGGCCAGCAGCATCGCCGGGCCCACAGCATCGGCAGACCCCGCGGCACGGGCGAGTAGCGTCCGACTGGTGCAGCGATCCCGCCGACTGGCCGCGTCCATGGTGTGCGGCGGTATCGCTACCTTCGCCGATCTTTATGCGATCCAGGCCGTGCTGCCGGCGCTGTCCGCGCAGCTCTCGATCGACGAGTCAGTCTCGACCCTGGCCATCTCGGTGGCGACCGGGGCTCTGGCGATCACCGTCCTGCCCTGGGCCGCGGTCGCCGACCGGATCGGCCGGGCGCGTGCGATGACGATTGCCACCAGCATCGCCGCCGTGACCGGCCTGCTGGTGCCGTTCGCGCCGACCGTCACGATCCTGCTGCTGCTGCGAGCCGTGTCCGGCGCAGCACTCGCCGCGGTGCCGGCACTGGCGATGGCACATCTCGTCGAGCACGCTCCCCCGCGGCGTACCGTGGCGATGGGCGGGCTCTATATCGCGGGCACGTCGGTCGGCGGTCTGAGCGGCCGGATCCTCACCGGAACCGTCGCGGGCCTGGTAGGCGGACCGAACGGCTGGCGATGGGGCCTGGCTGCGACCGCGGTGAGCGTGGCGGTACTGGCGATCGCGTTCGCCGTGCTGCTGCCCCGGGACGGCGGGGAGTCACCGTCGTGGCCACGTACGGTCCGCAGCCCTCGTCTTCGTACGTCGGCGACCGATTCCGGATCGGCTCCCGCGCACCAGGCACGCATTCGCCGGGCGATGCACGGCCGTGCGGTCTGGTCGCTCTATGCGCAGGCCTTCCTGCTGATGGGCGGGTTCGTGACGATGTACAACCTGCTCGCATTCCGACTGCTGGCGCCGCCGTACCGGGTGCCCGCCTCGCTGGTGTCGCTGCTGTTCGTCATTTACCTGGTGGGCACGGCGAGTTCGTCGCTGGTGGCGCGGCTGGTCGGACGCTGGGGGCGACGGCGCGTGGTGATCGCCGGCGGCACCGGGATGGTCGCGGGCGCGCTGATGACGATGGCGCAGCCGCTGGTCGCGATCATCGCCGGCCTCGTGGTGGTGACGTTCTGCTTCTTCCTGGTCCACGCCGTCGCGGCCGCCTGGGTGGGTGCGCTGGTGCCGACGGCGAGATCGCAGGCCACGGCGCTGTATTCGCTGACCTACTATCTCGGGTCGAGCGTGGTGGGTTATCTCGGTGGGGTCATCTTCCTCGTGGCCGG
>CAZIIX010000382.1:0-2489 GCA_964539345.1 uncultured Actinomycetes bacterium
TCCGCGTCACCGGCCGGAAGCCGCGGGTGCTCGGTCGGGTACATCGCCGTCACCAGCGCGTAGGCCGCGGATCCCTGCGCTCGGCGGGGGAGTTGCGTGTATTCCGCGACCAGGTCCATGACGCGGTCCCAGAACTCGGCGGCCTGGGAGTCGTCGATCCACGCGTAGCGGGTCAGGCCGCGGAAGTCGTCCTCGCGGACGGCCCGGTCTGCGTCGCGAGCGGCCGACTCGAAGAAGGCCGGGGAACCGTGGGGGAGATCGACCCGGATGTCCCCGACGGAGAACAGCCGAGCAGTGCGCCCGTAGAACGATTCCTCCTGCCCCCGAACGAGTCTCGTGCGCACGACCCGCAGCAGCCCGGCGTCGGCGAGGACCTTGACGTGGTAGGCGACGCTGCTCTTCGGCCGGCCGACCGCGGTAGCGAGTTCCTGCACGCTGGCGGCTCGCTCGAGCAATAGGTCCAACAACACCTCGCGCAGCGGGTGGAAGATGGCCTTGACCTGCTTCGGGTCGGTGACCCGCTGATTGTCCTCGAGAGCGTAGTCGGGAAGCCGATCACTGCTCGACATTATTCGATCGCTCCTCTACGATGACTAATCGAATGATCTGGATCAGTTGGTCAGGATCCTACGCGGTGCAGCACCGGAGCAGAAATACGGCCACTGCGGGGTCGCCGGCCGACGGGAGGGGCAGCACGATGAGCGAGCCGACATGGACCGTCCGACAGTTGAGCGGCGAGACCTGGGACGACTTCGCCGAACTGGTGGAGCGCAACGGCGGGATCTTCGGCGGCTGCTGGTGCATGGGCCACCACCAGACTCCCGAGGGGATCTCCTACCACCAGGTGAAGGGGATCGACAAGCGAGCGACCAAGGAAGCACTGGTCCGGAGCGGCCAGGCGCACGCCGCATTGGTCTACGACGAGAGCGGGGTCGCACAGGGGTGGGCGAAGTACGGCAGGTTCAGCGAGCTTCCGCTCCTGGCCCAACATCGTCGGGCCTATGAGAAGGAGCCGTCCCCGGCGCCCGACTGGCGGGTCTCGTGCTTCTACACGGACAAACACCATCGCCGGGACGGCATTGCCCGGGCCGGTCTGGCCGGCGCGCTCGACTTCATCGCGGAAGCCGGTGGTGGCACCGTCGAGTCCATTCCGGAGGTCGTCACCGGCAGGGTCGCACACGGGAGGTTCATGTTCGCGGCTTCGGTCGAGCTGTTCGAGGACTTCGGCTTCGAGCGGGTGCGCCAACTCGGCAAGTGGGCCTGGCTCGTCCGGCGTGTCGTCGAGGCGCGAGAACCCGAACCGGCCCGGTCCGCCTGATCGCGGGCCGCCGCGGTCCACGCACTACCCGTCGCCATCCCCATGGCAGCGCGCCCTGCCGCGGCCTCGGGTGCCCGTGGTTGACTGGCGGACATGCCTGACGATTCCCGTGAGATTGCCGAACGCCTCATCGCCGAAATGACGCCGGAGCAGCGACGGAGCCTGCTGCATGCCATCACTGGCGGCGCGGGCGTCAGCGGGGACGTCACCGGCGGCGCGGGCGTCCCGGACGACCCGGCGTCCGATGCCCCGGAACTGACGTCGCTGTTCGCGGGCCCTTTCCCCGACATGTTCGAGAACCCCGACCCCGAGGTGGCGCCGGTGCCGGAGGTGACGCGCCGATTCCGCGTGCGGCTCGACCTCCAGCGGACGACACCCCCGGTGTGGCGCCGCGTGGAACTGCCCGGTGATATCACGCTGGACCGGCTGCACCTGGTCATCCAGGCCGCCATGGGGTGGACGGACAGCCACTTGCACCATTTCCGCACTGGTGCCGATCGGCGCTCCGCGTACTTCCTCAACCGGTTCGACATCGAGTCCGAGGGCGAGGAGGGTGTCGACGAGGCCGACGTCCGGCTGGACCAGCTCGTCGTGGCCAAGGGCGACAAGCTCTGGTACGAATACGATTTCGGCGACGACTGGGACCATGTCCTGGCCGTCGAAGCGGTGCTGGACGACCCGCCTGCCAAGCCACTGCTGGTGACCGGAAAGCGAGCATGCCCGCCGGAGGACTGCGGCGGCGTGTGGGGCTACAGCGAGTTGGCCGCATGGGTGCGCAGCGGGTATGACGAAGCATCGGTGCCGGACCCGTTCGAGAACGCCGAGGACGCCCGCTCCTGGCTCGGCCCGGACTGGCACCCGGACCACTTCGACATCGCAGAGATGCAGCAGCTGCTGGATCAGCACCTCGCTGAGCAGATCCCGCTGCCGGACGAGTTGCTGGATATCCAGCGCACTCTCGAGTGGCGCGGGAGCACGGAGCTGTCCGATCTGCTCGCTAAGGCGGTGGACCTCCACCGTGTCGACACAGCCAGCGAGGAAGGCTCGTCCGACCGGTCGGCGACCGCCGGGCAGCCGGTGCAACACGACCAGCCCGAGCCGGACCGGAACCGCGCCGAGCCGACCGAGGCCCAGGCGGCGGCTGCGGTCGCTCCGTTGATGTCCGTGCTGG
>CAZIIX010000383.1:0-2479 GCA_964539345.1 uncultured Actinomycetes bacterium
TCGCCGCGCCGGCGCTCGTCGAAGTCGATGTCGATGTCCGGCATGGTGACCCGGTCCGGGTTGAGGAACCGCTCGAACAGCAGGCTGTGCTCGAGCGGGTCGAGTTCGGTGATGCGCATGGCGTAGGCGACCAGCGAGCCGGTGGCCGACCCGCGGCCCGGGCCGACCCGGATGCCGTGCCGCTTGGCCCAGCCGATCAGGTCCGCCGTCACCAGGAAGTAGCCGGGGAAGCCCATCTGCAGGATCATCTGCACTTCGTAGTCGGCGCGCTGGCGCACCTCGTCGGGAATGCCGTCCGGGTAGCGGAAGCGCAGCCCGCTCTCGACCTCCTTGACGAACCAGGTCGCCTCGGTCTCCCCCTCCGGCACGTCGAAGCGCGGCATCAGGTTCGCGTCCTCGTCGAAGGCGACGGAGCAGCGCTCGGCGATCGCCAGCGTGTTGTCGCAGGCCACCGCCAGGTCGTACTTGTCGGCCCATACGGCGCGCATCTCGGCGGCGCTCTTGACGTAGTACTCGTGCCCGTCGAGCTTGAACCGCTTCGGATCGTCCATCGTCGAACCGGACTGCACCGCCAGCAATGCCTCGTGCGCCTCGGCGTCGGACTTGTTGGTGTAGTGCAGGTCGTTGGTCGCCACCAGCGGCAGGTCCAACTCGCGGGACAGTCGCAGCAGCCCGTCGCGGACCCGACGCTCGATGTCCAGCCCGTGATCCATCACCTCGACGTAGAAGTTGCCGGCGCCGAAGATGTCCCGGAACTCCGCCGCAGACTGCAGCGCCTTGTCGAAATTGCCCAGCCGCAGCCAGGTCTGGACCTCACCGGACGGGCAGCCGGTGGTGGCGATCATGCCGCGGGCGTACTCGGCGAGCAGTTCCCGGTCGGCGCGCGGCTTGTAGAAGAAGCCCTCGGTCGAGGCGCGGGAGGCGAGCCGGAACAGGTTGTGCATGCCCTCGGTGGACTCGGCCAGCAGCGTCATGTGCGTGTAGGCGCCGCCGCCCGAGACGTCGTCACCACCGCCGTCCGACCAGCGCACCCGGGTGCGGTCGAATCGGGAGGTGCCGGGGGTGACGTAGGCCTCCATGCCGATGATCGGCTTGATGCCGGCGGCGGTGGCCTGCTTGTAGAAGTCGTGCGCGCCGAACACGTTCCCGTGGTCGGTCATGGCGATCGACGACATGCCGAGCTCGGCGGTGCGGGCCATCAGCTCCCCGACCCGAGCGGCCCCGTCGAGCATCGAATACTCGGTGTGCACGTGCAGATGAACGAACGAATCGTCCGCGACGCTGGACCCCTTCGGCACGTGCGCTCGACCCCTTCCCCATGGCACCTCGACCTAGTTGATGCTGCCACACTTCGGCGGCGCTCCGGGCCGTGCCTCGGTGCGTGTCGGGCCGGCCGCGGTGGTGCTGCTCACCCGGCCGCGCGGAGCAGCTCCAGGGCATGACGCAGGTCGTCGGGATAGGCGCTGGTGAACGTCACGGCGCGCCCGTCCGCAGGGTGCGCGAAGCCCAGCGAGCGGGCGTGCAGCCACTGCCGGGCCAGGCCCAGCGAGTCGGCCAGGACGGGGTCGGCGCCGTAGGTGCGGTCGCCCACCAGGGGATGACGAACGGCGGCGAAGTGCACCCGGATCTGGTGGGTGCGGCCGGTCTCCAGGTGCACCTGCAGCAGCGTGGCGGCCGGGAACGCCTCGAGGGTCTCGTAGTGCGTGACGCTGTCCCGCCCGCCGGCGACGACCGCGAACTTGTAGTCGGCCCTGGGATGACGGCCGATCGGGGCGTCGATGGTGCCCGAGGTCGGGTCCGGATGTCCTTGTGCGACAGCGTGATACACCTTCTCGACGGTGCGCTGCCGGAACGCGTCCTTGAGCACCGTGTAGGCGTGTTCGCTGCGTGCGACGACCATGGCGCCGGTGGTACCCACGTCCAGCCGGTGCACGATGCCGTGCCGCTCGGCGGCGCCGGAGGTGGCCACCGTCACCCCCATCGCGGCCAGGCCGCCGAGCACGGTCGGCCCGGTCCAGCCGGGGCTCGGGTGCGCGGCGACGCCGACCGGTTTGTCCACCACCACGATGTCGCCGTCCACGTGCAGGATGGCCAGGCCGTCCACCGCGGCGGCGGTCACGGTCGGGGCGGCCGGCGGGTCGGGCAGCGTGACCTCCAGCCAGCCGTCCGCGGCCAGCCGGGAGGAGCGGCCCAGCGGCTGCCCGTCGCATGTGACCTCGCCGGCGTCCAGGATCGCGGCGACCGACGTCCGGCTCAGGCCGAACAGCCGCGCCAGGCCCGCGTCGGCGCGCATGCCGGCCAGCCCGGCCGGGATGGGCATGCTGCGATGATCACCCATCGTCGCGCGGGGCGTCCTTCCGGCCGCGGCGGCTGCGGGTGCCGTCGAAGTCGCGTCCGGTGAGCGCGATCAGCACCAGCAGCACCCCGCCGACGGTGATCGCCGAGTCGGCGGCGTTGAACGCCGGGAAGTGCTCGGCGT
>CAZIIX010000384.1:0-2476 GCA_964539345.1 uncultured Actinomycetes bacterium
ATGCCCACCATCGAGTGCGAGTCCGCGGTGAAAACCTTCTCGATGTCCCGCTGCGCGATGACGTTCCCCATCGTGGCGCGCCGATCGCCCGCCATCACCACACCGTCGGCGCAGGTCAGCGCCACGATGGTGGTGCCGTGCGGCACATCCGGGACGGTGCCGGCCGCGCGGGCACCGGGGAGCAGCCGGGGCTCGGCGCGGGCCAGGAACTCGGAGAACGACCCGGTGCCCGGTGTGAGGTATGCCGCCGGAACGGCCGACGCTGGCCAATCGGCGATGCTCACCGCTACTGGCCGCCCTTCTGCACGTAGGCGCGGACGAAATCCTCCGCGTTGGTCTCGAGGACGTCGTCGATCTCGTCCAGGATGTCGTCCGTGTCGGACGCGAGCTTCTCCCGGCGCTCCTGCCCAGCGGGCTCGGTGCCGGTCTCTTCGTCATCGCCGCCACCAGCGTGGCGGGTGATCCGCTCCTGTGCCATGCGACTCCCTCTCGCTCCGACTCGTCCCTCGAACGAGGATCGACGTCTGCCTCGACTCTACCGAGTGCGGCCTCAGGCCTCGGTGAGCGCGTCGACCAGGTCGGCGGCGTCCGTCACGGTGTCCAACAGCGCCCCGACGTGCTCCTTGGTGCCGCGGCTGGGTTCCAACGTGGGGATGCGCACCAGCGAGTCGCGGCCGACGTCGAAGATGACCGAGTCCCAGGACGCGGCGGCGAGCTTGTCGGCGTACTGCTGCACGCAACGGCCGCGGAAGTAGGCGCGGGTGTCCTCGGGCGGCTGCCGTACCGCGGTGAGCACCGCCTCCTCGGTGACCAGCCGCTGCATCGAACCGCGGGCGACGAGTCGGTTGTACAGGCCCTTGTCGAGCCGCACATCGGAGTACTGCAGGTCGACCATGGCCAGCCGCGGCGCCGCCCAGCCGAGCCCGTCGCGGGACCGGAATCCTTCCAGCAGACGCAGTTTCGCCGGCCAGTCGAGCCGGTCGGCCAGCTCCATCGGGTCCCGCTCGAGCGTGTCGAGCACCTCGATCCAGCGCTGCAGCACGTCGATCGTGTCGGCATCGGCATCGCCGCCGTAGCGGTCGGCGACGAACGCGGCGGCGGCGTCGGCGTAGGCGCGCTGGATGTCCAGCCCGCGCAGCTGCCGGCCGTCGACGGTCGGCACCGTCACCGCCAGCGACGGGTCGTGCGAGATCGTGTGGACCGCCTCGACGGGGTTGGCCAGCGCGACCGGCGGCATCGGCCAGCCCTGCTCGATCATGGACAGCACCAGCGCGGTCGTGCCGACCTTCAGGTAGGTGGACAGCTCGGCCAGGTTCGCGTCACCGATGATCACGTGCAGCCGGCGGTAGCGGGCGGCGTCCGAGTGCGGCTCGTCGCGGGTGTTGATGATGCCCCGCTTGAGCGTCGTCTCCAGGCCGACTTCGACCTCGATGTAGTCGGCTCGCTGGGAGAGCTGGAACCCCGGCGTCTGCCCGGACGGTCCGATGCCGACCCGGCCGGATCCGGTGATCACCTGCCGGGAGGCGAAGAACGGCAACAGCCCGTCGATGATCGAGGTGAACGGGGTGGCGCGCAGGCACAGGTAGTTCTCGTGCGTGCCGTAGGAGGCCCCCTTGCCGTCGACGTTGTTCTTGTACAACTGCAGCGCCTTCGACCCCGGCACCGCCGCGGCCAGCCGCGCGGCCTGTTCCATGACCCGCTCGCCGGCCTTGTCGTAGAGCACGGCGTCGAGCGGGTTGGTCACCTCCGGCCCGGAATACTCCGGGTGCGCATGGTCGACGTAGAGCCGGGCGCCGTTGCCGAGAATGACGTTGGCGGAACCGATGTCGTCCATGTCCGGCGGCTCGACGGCCGGGCCGAACAGGCTCGACAGGTCGTACCCGCGGGCGTCGCGCAGCGGCGACTCCACCTCGTAGTCCCAGCGGGTGCGCCGCGCGCGGGGTGCCGCCACCGACGCCGCGTAGGCCAGCACCACCTGGGTGGAGGTCACCACCGGGTTGGCCGCGGCATCCCCGGGCACCGAGATGCCGTATTCGACCTCCGTGCCGATGATGCGTCGCGCCGTCATCCCGAGCAGGTCCGCTGCGTGTTGCTCCGTCACGTGATCGAATCTAACCCGGCACCGGCCTAGAGGTACTGCCCGGTGCTGGTCGCCGTGTCGATGGCACGGGAGCCCTCGGACTGTTTGCCGGACACCAGGGTGCGGATGTAGACGATGCGCTCCCCCTTCTTGCCGGAGATGCGCGCCCAATCGTCCGGGTTGGTGGTGTTCGGCAGGTCCTCGTTCTCGGCGAACTCGTCGACGATCGCGTCCAGCAGGTGCGCCACCTGCAGCCCGGACGCGCCGGTCTCGATGCGCGCCTTGATGGCGGCCTTCTTCGCCCGGTCCACGATGTTCTGGATCATGGCGCCGGAGTTGAAGTCCTTGAAGTACAGGACCTCCTTGTCGCCGTTGGCGTAGGTGACCTCCAGGAAC
>CAZIIX010000385.1:0-2453 GCA_964539345.1 uncultured Actinomycetes bacterium
AGAACTGCGTCGTGGCGCTCGGGGCGGCGTAGCCGGGACCCGGGACGCGGTGCAGTTCGCCAACAACACACCAGTGGGCTGGATTGTGGTCGTCACAGTCGGGTTCGGCGTCACCCTCGTCGCCATGGTCTCCGCGAACCAGGCAGCACTTTACCGGCAAGGACCGGCGGGCCAGGTTGGAACAGCCTCGGGGCTTCTCAAAACATTCGGCTCGATCGACTCGATCGCGTCCCCTGCCCTCATCGCTATCGCCTTCCACGCTCGCGTCACCGACAATCACCTACGCAGCATCGCTCTCACAATGATCTGCGCCAGCATCATCGGCGTACTGCTGGACCTATGCGACCGCACTACTATGGGTCGTCGACGCATCCCATGACCGGAACGAACAGCGGCGACAAGTACGCCAAGCAGCGGCCACGGCACTCGAAGCCTCAGGATCGCTGCTGGACGATCCGACAGCGCGTCAACGATGGTGCGCATCGGGGCGGTCGACGACCGCGGCTACTGTCGAGTCGGAACCGAGGGTGGCATCGCTGCGCGCCATCCACCTACGCCGTCCGAATGCGTCAAGCTCCGTACGCGTCCGAGGTCCAGAAATTCAGGCCGGGCTCGTCTGGTTGAAGTTGGGGTCGGTGGTCTTCGAGCGCGCTGAAATGAGCGATCCGCTCCATCCGGACCCGAACCGCCGCATCCTGTTCACCCAGCGTGAGATTGACGACTGGGGCTCCGACTTGGCGGGCGAGCTGATTCAGTCGTGCGTGGAGGAAGTCGAACTTTGCAAGGTCTTCAACAGATGTCCGCGTCGTAGTGATCCGCTGGATGTGCGCGGACTTGGAAGTTGTGATGACGGTGATGCCTATACCGATGACGGTCCCGCCAAACGCAGCGGGAATCCTCGATTCGAAGACCACCACGAGTCCTGCGCCTACGGCGATCAGTACGAGGGCTGCGGCCCGGGCGGCCTGCATACGGACCCAGGAGCGGCCCTTGGCCGTCAAGTCCATATTGCCCCAGAATGATCCCGACGGCATTAGCCTTGTCAGCCTCCGGTACACCCACTGGCGCGTCATCATTTGCCTCCCGAGTGATAGCAGCGATGACCGGGCAGTCTTCGGCTGCTCCGTAAGCGATCAATTTGTAGTTGTGCGTCACAGGTCACGGTCAAGTTTGGCGACGACTGCTACGCCGTTAATCATTCGCACGGTGACCGCGACGAGCTTCCGGTTGGCGGTAAACCTGATCGTCGCTTCCTCCGACCCAGGGGCCCGCTCGATGCCGATGGCGTCAATGTGATCATGACTGACGTGCAGGGACTTGGCCAACATCGTCCGGGCGTGCCGGATTAGCTCGTCGTCGGTCCAATCATGTCGGTACTGGTTGGACCGGTACTTCTTGATTAGCCGACCCATTGCTCGTAGCAGGCGCTCTGCGGCCACGCCGCCGCCGATGTCGAGGATGGCGGTGAGCATGCTGCCGTCCGCACCCCACGACGTGTGGCCGGCGGTGATCTCGGACCGAAAGTTGTCCACCCCAAGCTCGCCGGCGGGTGGCGCCATGGTGAGGGCCTCGATGTCGTTGTTGAGCTGCGTCAGGTTGACGCGACATGAGGGAAGTTGCGCGGCCACCCAACCCCGGGGCGGGTCGCCAAAGCGTGGGTCGCCAACGCGCAGCTCAATGAAGAAGCCGTCATAGTGGGGCAATTCCAGACTGGGCATAGTGGACAACTGTAAACCAGCGTCGCGCTTGCGCGGATCGGGTCGGTGCCGGGTTCTCGCCTAGAAGCCCGACCAGCCAACCCCCGCCGCAGGGGCGAGCATTGCCACGGACGGCCCGGTCATCGAACCTGCTAGGGGAACGCAGCACGCCAGCCTCGCCGGTCTGATCCGCGGTCTGGGTAGCCCGCCACAGTGGTGGCGGTAAAGCTGCCAACGTGTCCTTGCCTCAACGTCCGCGACCGTGGCGCGCGCGGGGCCGGTTCGAGTTAGATTGTGCTGATATGCACGGCGAGGGCCTGGACGGCGGCGACGGTCGCGACCCAGGACACGTGGCGGAGGCGGAGGGATTCGAACCCCCGAGGCTTTGACACCTGGCCGCTTTCAAGGCGGCTTCCTTCGGCCACTCGGACACGCCTCCATCGGCAAGACTAACAGCCGGGCGTCGCGGGGCCCGCCGCCGAAGACGGCCTTCCGGCCCGGTCGGTCGGAGCCGGTATCGCCGACCGTCGGCCCGCGGCCATCGCCGACCGGGTATCTACGCCGTGGTGAGTTGCTCGGTGCGCTCCTCGTCCGCTTCTCGGGTCAGCGCGGCGCCCTCGATGTCGACGTTCGGCACGATCCGATCCAGCCACCGCGGCAGGTACCACGCGCGCCGACCGAGCAACGTCATCACCGCCGGAACCAGCGTCATACGCACCACGAACGCATCGACCAGCACGCCGAGCCCCAGCGCGA
>CAZIIX010000386.1:0-2442 GCA_964539345.1 uncultured Actinomycetes bacterium
CCGTCGTCATCCGGCGCGGCGAGGATCTGGCCACCGCCTGGCGGCAGGCCCGGGGGGCGGCGTGATGACCACCACCGCCGCCGCTCCGCCCGCCACGCCGACCGGCGCACCACCGACCGGCACGCCGCCGCGTCGCCCACCCGGTGCGTCGCACCGCGGGTCGTCGACCATGCTGGCAACGTTCCTGGGAGTGTGCGCGGTGCTGGCCGGCAGCGCCGCGATCACGCCGCTGATCATCGGCCACTCCTGGCTGCTTCCGGTGGTCGAGGTCGTCGCGATCGTGTGGCTGGTCGGGGTCGGCGGGCGGCTGCTGGCCGTGCCGGCCGCCGTCATCGTTGCACTGCAGGCCATCGGCATCGTCATTGCGGCGACCAGTCTGTTCCTCAGCAGCGGCATCGCCGGTGTGCTGCCGGGTCCGGCCGCGCTCGGCGAGGGCCGGGAGCTGCTGACCGGGGCGTGGGAGGAGATCCTCCGCACGGCGCCGCCCGCCGACGCGAGCCCTGGGATGGAGCTGCTACTGACCCTGCTCATCGGGCTGGTGGCGCTGGTGGTCGACGTGCTGATCGCCGAGGTCCGCGCGCCCGCGCTGGTGGCCCTGCCGCTGCTGGCGCTGTACTCCGTCCCGGCCTCCATCGCGCGAGACATGTTGCCCTGGTACACGTTCGTCGCCCCGGCCGTCGCGTACGCCGCGCTGCTGGCGGTCTCCCGCGGAGCCGCCGACCGGCGCCCGACCGCGCGGATGGCCGGATCCACGATCGCCGGCGGCACCGCGATCGCCGCCATCGCGATCGTCGGGGCGCTGCTGCTCGCGGACTCGACGACGGCCATCGGCACCGAGGGCAGGATCCCCCGGGGCGGCCACGGCCCCAGCGATGTCGGGGTCAGCCCGTGGGCGCTGCTCCGCGGGGACCTACGCCAGCAGCACCCGGTGGACACGCTGCGGGTGACGGGCCTGGACCAGCCCGCCTACCTGCGCACGTTCTCGTTGGACAAGTGGGAGGCCGGCCGCGGTTTCGTGCTCGGCGGCATCGACTCCGACGATGCGGACGTCACCGGCGCCCTGCCGGACGCGCCGGACCCGGACGACCGCAGCGAGACCGTCACCATCACACCGCAGAGCTACCGGGCGAAGTACCTGCCCATCTACCTGGGCACCACCTCGCTGGGCGATCTGAGCCATTCCTGGGACTACGACCGCAAGCTCGAGACGGTGTTCCGCACCACCCCCGTCACACCGGAGCCGTACACCGTGGTGGCCAATATCGGGCCGGTCTCCGCCGCGGAGCTGCGCACCGAGGACGTGCACAGCGACGGGCCGCTCACCGACAGCACGGGGGTTCCCGACCAGGTCGTGTCGCTGGCGAAGTCGCTGACCCGCAACGCGGACAGCCCCTTCGACGCGGTCGAGCGCGTCCTGGACTACTTCACCAACCCCGCCAACGGGTTCACCTATTCGCTCACCACGGCGGAGGGCAACTCCGGGGACGCGCTGCTCGATTTCCTGACCAACAAGCAGGGCTACTGCGAGCAGTACGCCGCCGCGATGACGATCATGCTGCGCACGGTGGGCATCCCGGCCCGCGTCGGAATCGGGTTCACCCAGGGGACGCGTCAGGCCGACGGCAGCTACCAGATCACCTCCACCAACGCGCATGCCTGGGTGGAGGTGCGGTTCGACGGGGCCGGCTGGGTCAGCTTCGATCCGACGCCGTCGGCGAGCGGTCAGGGCGGCCTGCAGGGGTTCACCGAGAACGAGTCCCCCGGCGGCGGTGCCGGCGAGGACGGGGCGGCCACCAGCGAGTCGTCACCGCCGTCCACGTCGGCGTCGGCCGAGCAGGACCCGCTGGACGACGCGGTTCCGGACCGCGGTCAGATCATCCCGGACGCGTCGGACGAGCAACCGCGCCAGGCGGCGGAGGCGACGGCGTCGGGTGCGTGGGGCGCCTGGCTGTCCTGGGTCCTGATCGGTATCGCGGCGTTCGCCGTCGCGGTCGCGCTGATCGGCGGCCCGGCATGGGTGCGGTCGCGTCGCCGTCGCAGTCGGCTGGCCGCGGCCACGGCCGGACGTCATGGAGCCGGCGCGGCGGCCTGGGACGAGATCACCGATTCGATGATCGACCACGGTATGGCGCCGGAGGGCACATCATCGGCGCGGCGGATCGCCAACGAGCTGGCCCGCGCGACACATCTGACGACGGCGGATCGGACCGAGCTGCGCGCCGTGGTGATGGCGGCCGAACGCGAATGGTACGGCTCCTCGGACGGGCATGACGAGGATCTGGCGCCGGGCGTGCGAACGGTGATCGACGGACTTCGTCGGGCTCGGCCGCTGACGGCACTCGATCATCTGCTGCCGCGGTCGCTGCGGCGATCCCGGATGGAGTGAGGCGCTCGCGCCGGGGAGCGGCGCGGCGGCGCCGGGCTACTGATCCTCGATGCGGC
>CAZIIX010000387.1:0-2441 GCA_964539345.1 uncultured Actinomycetes bacterium
GCCGGTTCTCCACGCCCGCCCGGACGATCAGGCCCAGCCTGGTGTAGCGCAGGAATCCCACCAGAAGCAGGAACACGACGCACGCCGCTGCGATCGCCAGGAACCGGCTGTTCGGGATCGCCGCGCCGCCGATCATGGTCACCTCGCGGGTCCAGCTCGGCGCCGGGAACGCGATCGGGTCGGCACCGGCCAGCCCCAGCACGAGCGCGCCGATCGCCAACGCCAGGCCGACCGTGACGAGGACCTGGTCGATCTCGCGGCGGTACAGCGGGCGGATCAACAGCAGCTCGGTCAACGCGCCGACGAGTCCTCCCACCAGCAGGGACGCGGCGACGGCCAGGACGAACAGCCCGGTGCCGACGCCGCCGGCGTCGCTACCGAGCAGCGCACCCACCTGGTAGCCGGCGTAGGCGCCGAGGACGAGGAACGCCCCGTGCGCGAAGTTGAGCACCCGCATCAGCCCGAAGATCAGCGACAGCCCGGAGGCGACCAGGAAATACAGTGCGCCCAAACCGATCCCGGTGACGGCAAGCAGCACGACGACGGACATCACGCGGATCCCTTCGTCGAGGCGACCCCGAGGTGGGCCCGCATGGCCTCGGCGTCGTCCAGGATGGCAGCCGAACCGGCGTAGGCGACCCGGCCCGGCGACATCACCACCACCCGGCTGGCCAGCCGACGCACCACCGGAAGGTTCTGCTCCACCAGCAGGACGGGAATCGTCTCGGCGACACGCTCCAGCGCCTCGGCGACCTCGGTGACCAGCAGCGGCGCGAGGCCCTTCGTGGGTTCGTCGACCAGCAGCAGTCTGTTCGGATTGATCAGTCCGCGGGCCAACGCCACCATCTGCTGCTGGCCGCCGGAGAGGGTCCCGGCCGCCTGCCGGGCGCGCTGGCGCAGTTCCGGGAACAGTTCGTAGACGAGGGAGTAGCGCGGATCGGCGCTCCGCTCGGCCAACCGCAGGTTCTCGGCGACGGTCAGGCCGGCGAACACCTCGCGATCCTCCGGCACGTAGCCGATACCGCGCCGGATCACCCGGTGCGTCGGGACGCCGCGGATGTTCCGGCCGTCGAACGTGACGGTGCCGGTGGCGGGCGCGAGGCCGATCGTGGCACGTAGCGTCGTGGTCTTGCCGACGCCGTTGCGCCCCAGCAGGGCGGTCACCCCGAGGTTCGGGACGGTCAGGTTCACCCCCTGCAGGATGTGCGAGCCCCCGATGGTGACGTGCACATCGGCGAGTTCCAGCAGCGGATCGAGCGCTTCGGCGCGGGTCACAGTCCACTCCCCAGGTAGGCCTGCTGGACGGTGGTGTCGGCCATGACCTCCTCGGGGGTCCCGCTGACCATCAGCTCGCCGCGGTGCATGACGACGATCCGCTGCGCGAGTTCGAGGACCACGTCCATGTGATGTTCGATCATCACCACGGTCGCCTCGTGTTCCCGGTGCACTTGCGCGATCAGCGATGTCAGCTCCGGGACGTCCTCGGCGTTCATACCCGCCATGGGTTCGTCGAGCAGGATGACGCTGGGCTCGCCGGCGAGCAGGATCGCCAGCTCGAGCTTGCGCCGGTCCCCATGCGAGAGCAGACCGGCGATCTCGCCGGCGCGGGCGGCCAGCCCGACCGACTCCAGCGCGTGGTCGACCCGGTGCGTGGCATCGGCGAGCGTGCTGGTCAACCGCCACAGTCTGAGATTGCCGCCCATATGTGCCTGGGCGGCGAGGCGCACGTTCTCCGCGACCGGCAGCGCCGGGAACACGTTCGAGGTCTGGAACGTGCGGCCCAGTCCCAGTCGCGCCCTCCGGTGGGCCGGCCAGCCGGTGATGTCGCGACCCTCCATGGTCACCGTGCCGGACGTCGCCGGCAGGATCCCGGACAACAGGTTCAGCAGGCTGGTCTTGCCCGCCCCGTTGGGCCCGATGATGCCGAGCAGTTCGCCCCGTTCGATGCTCAGGTCGACATCGCTGACGATGACGGCCCCGCCGATCGTGCACCCCAGGCTCCTCGTCTGCAGCACCGGCGGAGCCGTCATCGTCGTATCCATTCGCTGTTCCGCGGCCTACTGGCCGTAACCCACCGGCGGGGTGAGGTCGTCGGCGGGGACCGTGCTCACCAGTTCCGGCGTGTAGCCGTCGCCGGACTTGTTCAGGTGCGCGATGTATTCCGGCTGGATCATCGCATGGTCCTCCGCCCGGATCGTCTGCTCACCCTTCGGGGCCTGGAACGTCCATCCCTCGAGCGCGCCGATCATCTTCTCGACGTCGTCCGGGCTTCCGGCGCTGACGGCCTGCGCGATCATCTGCGCCGCGACGTAGCCGTCCGGGTTGAACAGATCGGGGGTCTCGCCGGCCGCCGTGACGTCGTCGACCATGGACGTGTTGACGTCGGTGTCCGGCGCGGACGGGAAGTAGTACGACAGGAAGTCGACCTTGCTCGCCGCGTC
>CAZIIX010000388.1:0-2436 GCA_964539345.1 uncultured Actinomycetes bacterium
AGCACGTCGTCGCCGACCTCGGCGGTCTCGCCGATCACCACGCCCATGCCGTGGTCGATGAAAAACCGCCGGCCGATCACCGCTCCGGGGTGGATCTCGATCCCGGTCAGGGCGCGAGAAGCGTGCGAGATCAGCCGGGCGGGGAGGCGGAACGGGCCGCCGCGCTGCCACAGGCCGTGCGCCAGCCGGTGTGCCCACAGGGCGTGCACCCCCGGGTAGGCCAGCGCGATCTCCACCAGCGACCTGGCCGCCGGGTCCCGGGACTGCGCAGTGTGCAGGTCCTCCAGCAGCAGGTTGCGCACCGAGCGCACCCGGCTGCGGGCGGCCCGGCTGCCCGCGGCAGGGCGACCCGCGGCCCGGCTGCCCGCGACCGCTGCGGCCGGGTCCGACCCCGGTGCCGGCGTGGGCTGCTCGCCCATGTCAGTCCACCAGCCCCTCGAACAGCGGCGTGGACAGGTACCGCTCACCGAAGTCGGGCACAATCGCCACGATGGTCTTGCCAGCGAACTCCGGTCGGTGCGCCACCTCACGCGCCGCGGCCAGGGCCGCACCGGACGAGATGCCCACCAACAGGCCCTCCTCGGTGGCGGCGCGCCTCGCCATGCGCAGCGCCTCGTCGCCGGTGACGGTGAGGACCTCGTCATAGATGGTGGTGTCCAGCACCTCGGGCACGAAGTTCGCCCCCAACCCCTGGATCTTGTGCGGCCCGGGCTTGCCGCCGGACAGGATGGGTGACTCTGCGGGTTCGACCGCGAGGATGCGTACCTCGGGCCTGCGCTCCTTGAGTACCTGGCCGACGCCGGTGATCGTGCCGCCGGTGCCGACCCCGGAGACCACGGCATCGACATCGCCGCCGGTGTCCGCCCAGATCTCCTCGGCGGTGGTCTCGCGGTGGATGCGCACATTCGCCTCGTTGGCGAACTGCCGGGCGAGCACCGCACCGGGGCGCTCCGCCGCGATCTGCTCGGCGCGCTGGACCGCGCCGGACATGCCGTCGGCGGCCGGGGTGAGCACCAGTTCCGCGCCGAACGCACGCAGCAGGGCGCGGCGCTCCCGGCTCATCGAGTCGGGCATGGTCAGCACCACGGTGTAGCCGCGGGCCGCGCCGACCATGGACAGCGCGATGCCGGTGTTGCCGCTGGTGGCCTCGACGATGGTGCCGCCCGCGGGCAGGTCGCCGGCTGCCTCGGCCGCGTCCACGATCGCCACGCCGATGCGGTCCTTGACCGAGTTGGCGGGGTTGTAGAACTCGAGTTTGGCCAGCACGGTGGCTGACGCGTCGTCGGTGATGCGGTTCAGGCGGACCAGCGGGCTGCGGCCGATGAGTTCGGTGACGTCGCTGAAGATCTGGGTCATGGGGGTGCTCCTTGGGGTCATGTCGTGGTTGGTGGCGTACTGGATCGCGGCCTGTGGCGGCGGTGCTCGCTGGCGTGCGTCGGGCACGGTCTCGCGCGGTGCCGGTGTCTCGCACGGTGCCGGTGTGGCCGGCCGTCGATGAGGGTGTACCCACGCGGACTGTCGCTACGCGTCTGCGGCGAGACCGTGCCGCGATCGGCGGGGCTGGCGTACGGATGCGGGCAGGCGTACCAGCCAGGGCCGCAGGTCCGGGCCGCGGGTCCGAGGTCGTGGAGACGGTCAGCGGGCGTTCGCAGTCCTCCGACACCAGCAGACGGAGTGCACGATGGCGGTGCGCAGCGTCACCGGCAGGCGGTCGAGCTGAAGATCCTGCACGTCGTCATCCCTCGTAGTCCGTGGCGGGCACCCTCGTCGCAGGGCCGCTCGCGCAGTCGTGTCGTCGCGAGCCTACCGATCCTGCTCGGCGCGCGGCCGTATCGCCAGGTCCGCGCAGCGCCGGTACGCGATCGGTGTGACGCGGTCGACGCCGCAGGGAATAGCGTGACGAGGGAGCGCGTTGCACCGAACGAGCCGTTGACGCATCAACAAAACCCGCGGTGTGGCCCGGTGCGGCTCGGTGCGACGGGCCGACGCGCCGCCGCAGCACCGCCCGCTCGCCCCACCGAGACCACGCCAAGCGCGACGACCCACCAGGAGCATCCATGCAGTTCGGCATCTTTTCCGTCGGCGACGTCACCCCGGACCCGACCACCGGGCGCACCCCGACCGAGCACGAGCGCATCAAGGCGATGGTCGCGCTGGCGCGCAAGGCCGAAGAGGTCGGCCTGGACGTGTTCGCCACCGGCGAGCACCATAACCCGCCGTTCGTTCCGTCCAGCCCCACCACCATGCTCGGCTACATCGCCGCGCAGACCGACCGCATCATCCTGTCCACCTCGACCACGTTGATCACCACCGACGACCCGGTCAAGATCGCCGAGGACTTCGCCATGCTGCAGCACCTGGCGGACGGGCGCGTGGACGTCATGCTCGGCCGCGGCAACACCGGACCGGTCTACCCGTGGTTCGGCAAGGACATCC
>CAZIIX010000389.1:0-2427 GCA_964539345.1 uncultured Actinomycetes bacterium
ACGGCCTGACCGCGCTGATGACCGCCATTCGGACCTCGCGCCAGCCGTGAGTCGGTCGGCCGATGCGGGGCATCCCGCGTCGGACGCACGGAACGCGCTGCCGGCACACGGCCTGACCCCGCAGCGTCGCACACGGCCCTACCCCGCCGCGCACCATCTCATGTCGCCGCGCCGCGCCTTGCGGCGCACAGTTGTCGCCGAGTACGATAGCTGTGCGGAGGTAAGAACGATGGCCGTGACGATTCAGCACCTACTCGACCGATACGCGGACGGTCTCGATGAGGCCGATTTCGCGGCTGCGCTGGAGGTAGAACTGGCCGGCAGGCCCCGACCCGGTGCGGTGGAACTCACCGCCGCCGAACAACGGCTGCTCACGGGCAGCGGAATGGCGATGGAGCCGCCACCCCGACACCCGGTTCGGCAGGAGGCCCAGCACATCACTGCGCTGGCCGCCGAGTCCTGGTCCGCGACCGAGACCGCTCATCGGCTAGGGATCGACCCCAGCCGGGTACGCCACCGTGTCGCCGACCGCAGCCTGTACGCGTTCCGGCTCGGGCGCCAATTGCGGCTGCCCCGCTGGCAGTTCACCGAGCATCGTCGACTCGAACCCCTGCCCAACCTGCGGCGCATTCTGGCTCATGTCCCCGACGGGATGGCGCCGGTCGAGCTCGCCCGGTTCATGTCCACCCCGCAGCCGGATCTGCCACTGGCAGGGGATAGCGCCACACCGAGGGACTGGTTGATCGCCGGGCAGCCTGCGAGCGCGATCTGTCAGATTCTGGATTCGCCGTACGCATGGTGAAACTCCCGGCGGAGCCACCACGGGACCTGATCATCGATGACGATGACATCGCGGTGCTGCCCGAGCAGTCTGTCCTGTGGCGGATTCACCCGACGAGTGGTCGCTACGTCACGCCCTGGAACTCGCTGCGCTTCTACGGGCCCACCGCGAATAGGTTCGACCCGCACCCACCGCCACCGCGGGTTCATACCGAGTACGCAGTGGCCTACGCTGCGACCGATCCCTTGACACCGTTCGCGGAGGTATATCAGCGCACGCGCACGATCAACAGGATGGCCGATCACCCCTACCTGACGGGATGGCACGCCACGAGGCCGCTGCGGCTGCTCGACCTGACCGGTCACTGGCCGCCCGCCAATGGTGCTTCCCACGCGCTCAACACCGGCCGGCATGACTACTGCCGCGCCTGGGCGCACGCCATCCACGAGCACCCAGCCGCCGTCGACGGTCTGCTCCATATCTCCGCGATGACCGGCAGCACCGCCGTCACGCTCTTCACCCGCGCGCAGGATTCCTTTCCGACAGCGCCGGAGTTGAGTCGCGCACTCGCGGATCCTGTCCTCGATCCTCTCGTAAGGACCGCGGCGAGGCGCTTCAACTACGCGTGCGCTCGCGCGCGTCCCCGCTGAGCCGGGAGCCCCGCGGCGCGGGACAGCGGTCTCGGCGCGGCGCCAACGGTGAATGCCGCTACCGGGCGTCGCGGAACAGCTCGTCTTCCAGCGGCTCGTCGACCGCCTCGATCCGCAGCTCGTGTCCCGCCCCTGCGATGTCGCCGTCCAGCGCCTCGGTGTAGGTGCACACCCCGGTGGCTCGATCCAGTCGCACCCGGTACGCGCTGGGGTAGTCGGTCAGCAGCACGTCGGTGCGGTCCTCGCCCCACTCGTCGATGTCGATCCGGCGCGAGCGGAGCATCGAGCAGCAGCCGCAGCGGGGCTCGTACCCGTCGGTGGGCCGGAGCAGTGCCTGCCAGGCGGGCCGCCCGCCGTCGTCGACCTCGCGCACCTCCGTGACATCCGTTCCAGGTATGACGGAGTGGCCGTCCGTCGCGCGTCCGTCGGCCAGCTCGATGGGATCGAGAATCGCGACCCAGAAGTAGTTCTGGTACATGGGCGCGTCATAGTTCATCCGCGCGGCCAAGCCGCCGGGCCGCTGCACCACCAGGCCGTCGTCATTGCGCACCGGGCGTGCGGATGGCGGGTCGAACGCGACCGATCCGGTACCCACGGGGTCGACCACGATCTGCCGGAGACCACCGTCGAGATCCTCCACTCGTAGTCGATCCGGGCGCCGCAGCCAGGCGCGGACCGGCTGTTGCGGCCGCTGCCCATCGCCCTGTCCCTTGCGCTCCTCGAATGTGAACCGCAGCGTCGACCACAGCCACGGCGACGAGCGCGCCAGCGCGGCGAAATCCTCTGGAGTGAGCGACATGCGCCCACCATAGGCTCACCCCACCGTTGTGGGTGTGCCAGCGCGCTCTATCTGACGCGCTGGGCCACCCACAACGGGCCGAACGGGCCTCACGACGAGCTGAAGACCGGCTCCGCGACGGCATCGGCCGGCTCCCTGGCAGCCGCATCCTTCCCGATGACGTAGGGCGTCGCCGGCAGCCGGAGCCCCAGGCGGTC
>CAZIIX010000390.1:0-2426 GCA_964539345.1 uncultured Actinomycetes bacterium
CTGCACACGGTCTGCCAGGAGGCGGGCTGCCCGAACATCTACGAGTGCTGGGAGGATCGCGAGGCGACGTTCCTGATCGGCGGGGACACCTGCACCAGGCGCTGCGACTTCTGCCTGATCAAGACCGGCCGACCCGGATGGTACGACCGGGACGAGCCGCGCCGGGTCGGCGAATCGGTGGCCACGATGGGACTGCGGTACGCCACCGTCACCGGTGTGACGCGCGACGACCTCGCCGACGAGGGCGCCTGGTTGTACGCCGAGACGATCCGGCAGATCCACGCCCAGTCCGCCGGCACCGGCGTGGAGATCCTCACCCCGGACTTCTCCGGCAAGCACGACCTGCTGCAGCAGGTCTTCGACGCGGAGCCCGAGGTGTTCGCGCACAACCTGGAGACGGTGCCACGCATCTTCCGGCGCATCCGCCCGGCCTTCAGCTACGAGAAGTCGCTGGACGTGCTGGCCCAGGGCAAGGCCGCGGGGATGGTCACGAAGTCGAACCTGATCCTGGGGATGGGCGAGTCCCGCGAGGAGATCACGCAGGCCCTGCAGGACATGCGGTCGGTCGACTGCGACCTGCTGACCGTCACCCAATACCTGCGGCCCAGCCCGACGCATCACCCGATCGTCCGTTGGGTCAAGCCGTCGGAGTTCGTCGAGATCCGCGCCGAGGCACTGGAGTTGGGGTTCGTCGGGGTGATGTCCGGTCCGTTGGTGCGCTCGTCCTACCGTGCGGGCACGCTGTACCGGCAAGCCATCGCCGACCGCGCCGCGACGCCACCGCCGCCGGAGCGCTAAAGGCACCCGGTCCGGCCTCGCGTCCGGCCCCGGCCCGGACCCGGTCGGTGCACCGGGATCCGACCCGTAAAATGGCCCCCATGGCCAGGTCCTCGTCGAAATCCTCCGCGTCCGCCTCTCTCTCCAAAGAGGAGAAGAAGGCGGCGAAAACCGCCAGCAAGGCCGAGAAGCGGGAACGCCGCGGCCAGATCTGGCGGGTGTTCAAGACCCAGGTCAAGGAGGACAAGCGGCTTCTGCCGTACATGATCCTGACGGTGGCCATCAGCGTGGCCGTCGTCATGGGACTGGGCATGCTCAGCGGTCTGTGGTGGTGGGTCGGACTGATCTTCGGCCTGATCATCGGCGTGATGGTCGCGTTGATCGTGTTCGCCCGGCGCGTGCAGCGCAGCGTCTACAAGCAGGCGGAGGGCACGCCCGGCGCCGCCGCGTGGTCGCTGCAGAACAACCTCAAGGGCCGCTGGCGGGTCACCCCCGCGGTCGCCGGCACTACGCAGCTCGACGCCGTGCATCGCGTCATCGGCCGCCCCGGCATCGTGCTGGTGGCCGAGGGCGCCCCGCACCGGGTCAAGGGGCTGCTGGCGCAGGAGAAGAAGCGGCTCGCACGGGTCGTCGGCGAAACACCGATCTACGACATCACGGTCGGCACCGGCGAGGGCGAGACGCCGCTGCGCAAGCTCAACCAGGCCATGATGCGGTTGCCGCGCAACATCTCCAATGCGCGGGTCAACGAACTCGACACGAAACTCGCGTCGCTGGGGGCCCGGTCCCCGCAGATGGGTCTGCCGAAGGGACCCATGCCGACCAACGCGAAGATGCGCAGCATGCAGCGGACGGTTCGCCGCCGCGGTTAGCGGGCGCGCAGCACGATGGTGCGGCAGAGCCGGTCGTGCAGCCCACGGCCGTTCGCGTCGACGATCAGTGCGGGGATGATCAGGAAGATCAGCACTGTGCGCGGCACGGCCCAGGCGCCGACGAACAACGCCCCGCGGACCGAAGCCACCCGGATGCCCATCGCGAAGTGCCCCGGCGTGATGCCGAACAACGCGACCGTCACGATCGTGAGGCCGGCCCAGATCAGCAGCGAGAGGTTCTGCGGCGCGTCCGGCCAGGTGAACGCGAACGCGACCAGCGCCGCGACGGCGATGTCGATCAGGAACGCGACGACCCGCCGGCCCATCGACGCCACCGACCCGACGCCGCTGGCGGTGGCCCCGAAGATCTTGCCGGGCCAGTCCTGCTCCTGCGTTGCGGTCACCTCGCCAGCATACGGACGACACGCGGCCGCTCCGGGCGCCCCATGCGTGCGCTGTCGGACCCAGACGGCACAATAGGAGGGTCCCACCTCCAACAGATCGGGAGCCCCTGAGCGTGTTCGCCACTACGGACGACCTCCTCGCCTACATCAAGGACACCGAGGTGGAGGTGTTCGATATCCGGTTCTGTGACCTGCCGGGGGTGATGCAGCATCTGACCATCCCGGCGTCGACGGTCACGGCCCAGTCGCTGGCCGACGGGATGGCCTTCGACGGTTCCTCGGTGCGCGGTTTCCAGGGCATTCACGAGTCGGACATGTTGCTGCTGCCGGACATCTCCACGGCACGTATCGACCCGTACCGGCGTCATCGCAC
>CAZIIX010000391.1:0-2423 GCA_964539345.1 uncultured Actinomycetes bacterium
CGGAAGATGCCCTCGCCCTTGACGCCCTTCTCCAGCAGCAGCGCCCAGAGCAGCCCGAAGAACATCGTGCCGGCCAGGAACACGACCGTGAGCACCAGCAGGTTCCACAGCGTGTGCTGGTAGTACGGCTCGCCGAACAGGCTGGCGTAGTTGTCCAGCCCGACGAAGTTCTGCTCGGCGAGCGGGTTGAAGTTGTGCTTGTCCGTCATGGACATGGCGGCGTTCTTGTACAGCAGCCAGTACACGAACAATCCGATCAGCACGATGGACGGGGCGACCATCGCCAGACCGGGCAGCCATACGCGCCATCGTCTCGGGCGCCGGTTCGGCGGGGCCGCCGCACCGTTGGATCGCTCCCGGCCCGAAGTGTTCATCACCGCCGTCATCGAATCCCCATCAGCTCGCACTGCACCTCACAACGCGGACGGAGCCGATTCCACCACGGAATCGGCTCCGCCGCGAGGCACCATCCTCGACGACCGGCGGACCGGACCCGGTGCGACGCGCCCGAAACGGGGCGCGCCGCACCAGGGCCGGCGCCGGCGCCGAACGACGTCATTCCTACTTCATGTTGTTCTGCGCAGCCTGCACCAGGGCGGACTGCAGCGCCTCGACGTCCTGCGAACCGTAGAACTGCGAGACGGCCGTGCCGATGTCGGTGCCCCAGGCCAGGTTCACCGCGGCGCCGTGTGCGATGGACGAGACGATGGTGTCCTTGCCGAACTCGTCCATGGCCCACTGCTGGTACGGCGGGAAGTCGTCCGAGGTGATGTCGGTGCGTGCCGGGATCGAGCCCTTGGCCAGGTTGAACGCCTTCTGGCCCTCGGCGGAACCGATCAGCCGCAGCCAGTCCTTCGCGCCCTCGGCGTTCTTCGCGCCCACCGGCAGGGTGAAGGAGTCCGCGAGGAAGTCGTAGACGCCCTCCTGACCGGGAACGGCCCAGTAGCTGTAGTCCTCGCCGTCCTTCTTGCCCTTGTCGGTGAACTCCGCGACGGCCCAGTCGCCCATGACGTTGTAGGCGGCCTTGCCGTCGATCACCATGTCGGTCGCGCCCGGCCAGTCATCGCCGTCGGCCGCGGTGTTGGCGTAGCCCAGCAGCGCCTTGTAGTGGTTCAGAGCCGTGGTCACGCCGTCCGAGGCCCAGTCGGTGGAGCCGTCGAACAGGCCGTTGTAGCCGTCGGCGCCGAGGTCGGAGATCAGCACGGTCTCCAGCAGCTCGACCTGGGTCCAGGTGCCGCCGATCGACAGCGGGGTGTCGACGCCGGACTCCTTGATCTTGTCCATGTCGGCGATCCAGGCGTCGATGTCGGCCGGCGCGGTCTTCGGGTCGAGCCCGGCGTCGGTGAGGACCTGGTTGTTCACCCAGACCACGTTGGCGCGGTGGATGTTGGACGGCACCGAGTAGATGTGCCCGTCCATCTTCAGCCGGTCGAGCAGGTCGGCCGGGAACACGTCGTTCCAGCCCTCCGCGTCGTAGAGGTCGTCCAGCGGCTCGATCTGGCCGTTGTTGATGTAGTCGCTGAGCTCGGCGCCCGCGTGGCCCTGGAACGAGTCCGGCGGGTTGCCGGCCTGCAGGTCGGCGGCCAGCTTCGCCTTGGCGTTGGAGCCGGCGCCACCGGCCACGGCCAGGTTGACGAACGTGTCGTTGGGGTACTTCTCGCCGAAGATGTCGACGAGGGCGTCGAGGCCCTTCTTCTCGGAGCCGTCGGCCCACCAGGTGAAGACGCCGACGTCGCCACCCGCACCGCCGGCCGCGGCCTCGCCGTCACCGGAGGCGTCCGGCGAGTCGCTCGATCCGGCGCCGTCGTCGGCCGCGCTCTGGGTCGAGCCGTTGGAGTCGTTCGTGCTTCCGCTGTCGCTGTCGCTGGAGCCGCACGCAGCGGCCACCAGACCGACCACCGCGACCGCGGCTACAAGGATTGTTCGGCGCATGTATGCGTCCTTTCGGTGTGAGGAACAGCCTGATGCGGCTTGACTGTAACCCGGCTCTGATGCGCAGACATCAGCAAAAGAACGAGTATTACCCAATTGTTGTAATTCAGGTTTAGGCATAAACATGGCGGTAGGGTGCGGCTGAGAGCTGCGTCATAGGCAATAATGCATGCGGATGACGAAAAGGGCTTCGCCGTGAAGCTCGCCCGCTCGTGATCGCGACCCGGAGGTGACGCGGTGCCGCAGGATAGCCGGTCCGGGCGAGGCTCCCGGTTGCGCGAACTGAGCAGATCCCTGGTGCTGCACGAGCTCGCGGCCGCCGGCGGGTTGAGCCAGTCGGAGATCGGGCGCCGCACCGGGCTGTCCCGCGCCACCATCGCCTCGATCGTCGCCGAGCTGCGCGAGGAGGGCCGGGTGGAGATCCGCCGCGGCGGCAGCGGCGAGGGGTCGACGGGCGGCAACGGGTATGACGGTGGGCCCGGCGATACCGG
>CAZIIX010000392.1:0-2419 GCA_964539345.1 uncultured Actinomycetes bacterium
GCTCCGCGCCCACCTGCCGACCGCGCGATCGGTGTTGATGGATCGACAGACGCTGGAGGAGCACGCCGACCGCTGGGTGACCGAGGACCGTCCGACGAGTGCTCGGCTGGACCGGCTCACGGACGAGGAGTCCGCGGTCTACGCCGGGCTGGTCTCGGACGTGTGGGGCGACCGGGTCCGGCTGGAGCAGGAGCGGATCGACTGGCTCTGGGCGCAGCAGCGACTTCCCTGACCCGGCTACCGCGCCGCCAGCCAGGCGGACACCGCCGCCGGACAGTAGGAGATACGGTCGTCGAGGTCGAAACGACGTCACCGGGCGATCGCGCCCGCGGGGTGGCAAATCCCCTCGGTCTGCAGCGAGATCGGCCCTCGCGCACGACTTTTCCACGCCGGATCGCTCAAGTATGATGCCGTTCTGCCGATGAGGCGTTCGTGTCGGGGGGACACCGTTCGCGCGTCGCTGGACGCGCGGCAGCGCAGCGCCCCAGCCGGACCTGACTGGATCCGGCGCCGGCTCTGTTTCGGGGGAGGGCTCTGAGGATGGATTCACAGGACAGCTGTCGCGTGGCGACCGCGGCGGCCGCACGGCCCGTCGGACGCCGGTCGGCCGGCGGCGCACGCCGCGTCATGCTGCTGGGCATCGTGGCGGCCATGATCGCGGCACTGCTCGTCGGACTCGGCACTGGGCCTGCCGCGGCCGGACCCGCCGAAACCACCTCATCGACCCTGCCGACCGCGCCCACCGAGACGACCGCCACCGATCCGACTGAGCCGACTGAGACGACCGCACCCACCGAGCCGGCCGAGACGACCGCGCCGACCGAGCCGGCCGAGCCCGCCGCGTCGGGCTGCCACCCGTACCCGGACGTGACCAAGGCGAACCAGCACTGCCAGAACATCGACTGGCTGAAGGACCAGCAGATCACCAAGCCGGCCGACGGGCTCTACCATCCGGAGTCCAGCGTCACTCGTGGATCGATGGCCGCGTTCCTGTTCCGCCTGACGCACCGCGGCGAGGCCGCCCCGGTGTGCACCGACAGGCCATTCCCGGACGTACCCACCTCGCACCTGTTCTGCGGATACATCCAGTGGGCGGGCTCCCACGGCATCGCCTTCGGCTACGACAACGGGGACTACGGGCCCGCGCGCCCGGTGACCCGCGGCGCCATGGCAGCCTTCCTCTACCGCATCGCGAACACCGGTATCGCGGCGCCCGCCTGCACGGAATCGCCGTTCTCCGATGTGGCCATCGACGACACGTTCTGCGGCGTCATCACCTGGATGCGCACGGCGCACATCACCTACGGCGTCGACGAGGGCGTGCGTTACGACGTCACCGGCGACGTCACGCGGCAGGCGATGGCCTCCTTCCTGCGCCGCATCGACGACTACCTGCAGTACGGGCCGGGCATCGTCTGCCCCGCCCCGCCGCGCCAGACCCCGACCGAGCCTCGCCGGGCCTCGGCCGCCCGGCTCGCCTCGTCCCGGTACAGCCTGGGGCCGGTGACCGAGAAGGCCGCGCTCATCGCCGACACGATCGGTCCGCGGTTCGGCATCACGACGATCTACGGGTGGCGGGCGCCCGCATCGGAGCAGTATGACCCGAACGGTCACCCCGCGGGCCTGGCCCTCGACTTCATGATCGACAACGTGCCGAACGGCACGGACGTCGGCTACCAGCTCGCGGAATACCTGCAGCGGAACCAGACCTGGATCGGCGTCAAGTACGTCATCTACCGCCAGCACATCTGGATGGGCGGCAGCCCGTTCGACCGGTGGCGGCTGATGGAGGACCGCGGTTCACCGACGCAGAACCACATGGATCACGTGCACCTGTCACTCATCGCGCAGGCCGACGGGGCGCCGAGCTGCCGGGCGTAACCGGCAGTCCGATCCGGCGGCGACGTGGGGTGTATGACGTCAGGACCGTCCGAAGACGCGCTTCCAGACGGAGTTCTCGGCGCGGAACCGCGCGATCTCGGCGTCGCTGTGCCCCGGGCACCGCTCGCCCTGCGGAACCCCGGCGAGCGCCTCCTCGATGTGCTCTCCGCACCCGGACCACGTGGTCTTCGAGCACACCTGACAACGGACGGCGTGGCACACGGCGGAATCTCCTCGGCGGGGCGGTGGATGTCAGGCGCCAGGCTACACCGCACGGGCCGCGACGCGGGGCGGTTCCTCGGCACGGCTCCTCGGCACGGCTCCTCGGCACGGCTCCTCAGCGTCGCGGCAGCTCGACCGTCTCGCGCCGCACGGTGAACTCGGCCAGCGCGTCCGGGTCGACCTCGACCCCGAGGCCGGGGCCGGTGGGGACGGCGATGTGCCCGTCCTGCAGCGTGAACGGCTCGGTGATGATGTCGCGCCGATAGAACCGGTCGGACGCCGAGGTGTCCCCGGGCAGCGTGAACCCGGGCAGCGC
>CAZIIX010000393.1:0-2416 GCA_964539345.1 uncultured Actinomycetes bacterium
CCGGCCCTGCCAGCCTGCTGCCTGACGCTACGTCAGGGTCAAGCGATGCGGCAGCCGCGAGGTGCCGGAAGCGCGAAGAGCGCCATACCCGCCGCCATGCGACAGATATGACGCTCTTCTCGCGTCGGATACTGATTACCCGAACAGGGAGTCCACGTAGTCCTGGTTATCGGCCACCCAGGCCTTGACGCCAGCCTGCATGTCGTCCTTGTGCTCTTGGAGCACGACGTTCTCAAGATCGCCGATCATATCTGGGTCCATGTGGAAATTCTTCAGCACGGACACCAGACCGGGGTCGGCATCGGCAAAGTCATCGCTGCCGATCACATGAATCTCATCCGGCTCGCCCATCGCTCCCTTGGGATCCTTCAGATCCTTGATCGGGAAGGCGCTGTAGGCCCAGTGCGGGCGCCAGAGTGTGACGACGATCGGCTCCTTGGCATCGATCGCCTTCTTCAGCGAAGCGAGCATGGATGGCGTCGACGACAGCTGGAGTTTCCAGTCGTCCAAGCCGTAGGCCGGCATCATGTCGTCCTTGGTGATGCGGCTCAAGCCGGCACCGGGATCGATGCCGGTGATGGTCTTGTTCACCTTGTCGCCGATGTCCTTGAGCTGGTCCATCGAATCGATGTCCATGTAGTCCGGGACCGCAATGGTCAGCGGCGCCTCGTCGTACCACACGCCGATGTCCTGGAGCTTGTCCTTGTACTTGGCCCAGTAGTCGGCATGGGTGTTCGGCAGCCACGTGTCGAAGAAGATGTCGTACTCGCCGCTGGCCACACCGTCGAAGATCGGGGCGACTGCCAGGGTCGGCAGATCGACCGTGTAGCCCTTCTGCTCAAGCAGGTACTTGAACAGGTTCGAGACCGCGACGTCCTCGTCCCATCCGGAGGCGATCGGGATGGTCAGGTCCTTCTTGGTGTCCTGTGACAGGTCCACCGCGCCGCCGTCGCTGTTGCTTGCGCCGCTCTCGGGTGCTTCGCTGCTGCCGCCGTCGGTGTCGGTCGCACCGGTCTCTTCCTCGCTGGTGCTCGGCTCAGTGGAGCCCGTGTCGCTCGGCTCCTCGCTGGGCTCTTCGCTGGGCTGCTCTTCAACGGTGCCCGGTGAGCTCTGCTCGGTGCCATTGCTGCCCGCATCGCTGTCGCTGCCACATGCGGCGACCAGGGACGCGGCGAGTGCCACGGCGGCGCCAGCTGCGACAGCTCGGATTCTCATTCGCTTCATCAGTATCAGTACCTCTTTACGTTTCGTATGTCGCGTGTCATCGTCACGATCGTTTGGGTCAGGGCATCACCTCGATTTCGCAGTTGCTTTTTCAGCACGTGCGACGGCTGACCGGTCGCCGAGCGAGGACGTGAGTCGGTCAAGGAAGATGGCCAGGATCACCACGGCCACACCGCCCTCGAAGCCGACCGCCACGTCGAGACGGGAGATCCCTTCGAGCACGGGCACACCGAGCCCGCCGCTGCCGACCATACTGCCGATGACCACCATGGACAGCGAGAGCATGATCACTTGGTTGACGCCAGCCATGATCGTCGGCATCGCCAGCGGGATTTGGATCCTGGTCAGGATATTGAACGGTTTCGTGCCGAAAGCGTGGCCGGCCTCAACCATCTCACTGTCCACCTGACGGATTCCCAATTCTGTCAGTCGCACTCCCGGCGGCATCGAGAATACGATCGTCGCGATGATGCCCGCCGTCGTTCCGGCGGAGAAGAAGAAGATCGCCGGAATCAGGTAGACAAACGCGGGAAGCGTCTGCATGAAGTCCATGACGGGCTTGATCGTCTGTGATGCCAGCTTGCTCCGAGCAGCGAGGATGCCCAGTGGTAGGGCAATGATCATCGCGATGGCGCCGGCGATGATCACCAGTGCGAGCGTGTCCATGGCCAGTGACCACATGCTGGCGCCCTGGTAGCGCATGCCGATGATGATGATCATGCCAATGATGGTGAAAAGCGCGAATTGCCATCCGCGCAATGCAAATGCGATCACAGCGAGGATCAACACCATGAGCAGGGCCGGAACCGCGTTCAGCCCGGTCGCTAGCCAGGAATCGAGATTCTGGAGGATGGACTTGATGAAGTTCAGTAGCGCAGGGAGATAGTCCTCGACCCAGGAGACGATCGAGCTGAAGAATTTGCCGATCTCGATCCGCGGGATGAGATCTGGGCCGAGGAAGTCCGTATTGGCGGGGAGAATCACGCGCTAACCTCCGTCGTCTCGGGGCCGGAACCCCCGGGTGCCGCCGATGGGGCCGTCGCGAAGGCAGCGCCATTTGGTTCTGGCTCGGGCCCTGGGTCGGGCGGCGTCTCCGGACCAGGTGTGTTCGTCGCGAGCGCATTGAGCAGCGTCACAGTCGGGATGACGCCCAGCAGCCGGCCGTTGTCGCCGACCACCGGCAGCGGGATGT
>CAZIIX010000394.1:0-2409 GCA_964539345.1 uncultured Actinomycetes bacterium
CGAGATCGTCCGCCGGCACCCGTTCCCCGGCCCCGGGCTCGGGGTGCGGATCATCGGCGAGGTCACGGCCGCGAACCTGGAGATCCTGCGGGCTGCCGACGCCATCGTGCGGCAGGAGATGACGGCGGCCGGCGTCGACGGCGACATCTGGCAGTGCCCGGTGGTGCTGCTGGCCGACGTGCGCTCGGTCGGGGTGCAGGGCGACGGGCGCACCTACGGCATGCCGATCGTGCTGCGCCCGGTGACCAGCGAGGATGCCATGACGGCCGACTGGGCGCGGCTGGAGCCGGCGCTGCTGTCCCGGATCGCCCATCGCGTCACGGGGGAGGTCTCCGAGGTCACCCGGGTGGTGCTGGATGTGACGAGCAAACCGCCGGGGACCATCGAGTGGGAGTAGCGCCGGGCCGACGCACGGAGATCGCCCTCGTGGTCGCGCTCGGTGCATTGTCCGCGTTCGGCCCGCTGTGCCTGGACATGTACCTGCCGGCGCTGCCGGAGTTGGCCCCGGCGCTGCACTCCACCGACGCCGCTGCGCAGCTTTCGCTGGCCGCGTGCATCGTCGGCCTGGCGGTGGGGCAGCTCTGCGTCGGACCGTGGTCGGATCGGGTGGGGCGCCGGCGCCCGCTGCTGGCCGGGGTGGCGGTGTTCGCCGTGGTGTCGGCGGCCTGTGCGGTGACCACGTCGATGCCACTATTGATCGTCCTGCGGTTCGTGCAGGGCGCCGCCGGCGCCGCCGGCATCGTCATCGGACGTGCCATCGTCGCCGACAAGTACACCGGCCGGGTCGCCGCCTCCTACTTCGCGGCGATGGCCGCGGTGAACGGATTCGCACCGATCCTGTCGCCGATCATCGGTGGGCAGCTGTTGCGCGTCGGCACCTGGCGCACCATCTTCTGGGTGCTGGCCGGCATCGGCGTCCTGCTGGTCGTCGTCACCGCGGCGGTCGTCCACGAGTCGCTGCCGGTCGAGCGGCGAGCGACCGCCGGTATCGGCGCCACGTTCCGGGTGTTCGGCATCGTGCTGCGGGACCGCGTCTACGTCGGCTACACGCTGGCCGGCTGTCTGGTGGCGGCGGCGATGTTCGGCTATATCTCCGGGTCGCCGTTCATGCTCCAGGACGGGTTCGGCCTGACCGCGCAGCAGTTCTCGCTGTGTTTCGCCAGCAACGCCGCCGGTATCATCGCCGCCACCTGGGTCGGGCGTGCATTGTTGCGGCGCACCGATTCCGTGCGCATCCTGCGGCTCGGCATCGTGCAGGCGTGCGCGGGCGCGCTCGTGCTGTTCGTAGCGGTGACCGCGGGTCTCGGTCTGTGGCCTGTGTTGGTCGGCTTCTTCGTCATGGTCTCGGCGGTCGGCTTCGCGCTGCCACACGCGTCCGCGCTCGCCATGGATCGGCACCGGGAGACCGCCGGCGCCGCCTCGGCGCTGTTCGGGTTGGCACAGTTCGCTCTCGCCGCCGTGGCCGCACCGCTCGTCGGCATCGGAGACCGCGCGGTCGGCACTGCGGTGGCCGCGACAGCCCTGTCGGCGATCGTCCTGGCCGCGCTGTTCCTGGGGATGGCTCGCCGCGCGGGTCGTCGCCCCTCGCAGCTCCGGCAGTGCGCCTGACGACACATGATTCGCAGCGTCGATGACGAGGGCGGTGAACCACCCCGGACCGCGGCCGCCGAGCGCCCCCGCAGGAGCCTAGCGGCGTCCGAGCTTGCCGCGGCCGAGCGAGAGAAGCAGCATGCCCAGGTCAGTGCCTGCTGAGCCGAGCTCGGCGAAGCGCTCGAGCACCTGCATCTCCCGGCTGTAGACGATGCGGGTCCCGCCCTCGGACGCGCGGGTGTTGCCGATCGCGTGCGAGAGCTCGGTGCGGCGCTTGATCAGACGGACCAGTTCGGCGTCGATGGTGTCGATCTCGTCACGCATCTCAGGAATGGTGGCGCCGGCCGGAGTGCCGGGTTCGACGGCACCGGTGGGCTCACTGCCGGGCATCGGTTTCTCTGGGCTGGTCGTTGCAGTCGCGGTATTCACGGTTCTCCTCGTTCTGCCCCGCCCGCCGACCTCAGGCACGACAAACGCCCCGGGCCGTTGGACCTCGGGGCGTCTCGTTTGCGGGTGGCTCAGCCGCGCACGGGCACCGGGGTCCGGTACCCATAAAAAAAGTCGCGCTGAGCCATGCACCCATATAAGCACACCTCGCGCAAAAGTGCGAGCGGAGTGTCGCCATACTCGCCGGGTCGAGCCCAGCTCGCCACGGCGTTCAAGCTGATGACGCTGATCGAATACGCGCAGCGCCCGCTGGCGGATCGTCACCGCACCCCGCCTCGCTGCCGTCTGCGCCAGTGCCCTCGCCGAACGGCTGGCCGCCGAAGGCACCACTGATCCCGGCGAATCAGACGCGATCAACGATGGGAAAGGGGC
>CAZIIX010000395.1:0-2405 GCA_964539345.1 uncultured Actinomycetes bacterium
CCCGCGTCGTTCCAACCCTCGAAGGCCGCGATCATCACCGGATCCCGCAGAGCGGGGCGCTCAGTCACCCCTCCAGCCTACGTCGCGTCGCCCCATTACCCTGGACTGGTGATCAATCCAGGGCAGTCGGCGTCCGCAGCCGCCACGAACGGTATGACGATGAGCGACACCGCCGCGAGCGACCGCCCGCTGCAGGCGGTGCTGTTCGACATGGACGGCACCCTGATCGACTCGGAGAAGCTCTGGACCCTCGCACTGGCCGACGTCGCCACGGAACTCGGCGGTGCGATGTCCGCCGAGACGCGCGCCGCCATGGTCGGCACCGATCTGGTCAGCTCCGTGCGGATGCTGCTGGACGACATCGGCTCCGATGCCACGGTGGAGGTGGCGCAGCGCCTGCTGGTGGCGGCCACCGCGGCACATTTCGTCGACGGGCTCGAGTGGCGCCCGGGGGCGCAGCGACTGGTCACCGAGGTCCGGCAGGCCGGTCTGCGCACCGCCCTGGTCACCTCGACGCACCGCAATCTGACGTCGATCGCGTTGGAGACCATCGGCCGGGACAACTTCGACGTCCTGGTGTGCGGCGACGACGTGTCGCACACCAAGCCGCACCCGGAACCGTATCGGGTGGCGCTGGAGCAGCTGGCGGTGCCGGCGAGCGTCTCGGTCGCCATCGAGGACTCGCCGGCGGGCTCGAGCTCGGCGAGCGCCGCCGGGCTGGCGACGCTCGTGGTTCCGCTGGAGGTGCCCGTCGACCCGGCGCCGCGGCTGACCATCCGCGAGACGTTGGAGTCAGTCGACGTGGCGTTCCTGGCGGGCCTGCTGCGCGGCTGACCCGCTGTGCCGGGCCAGCACGACGGCGCTGGTGCCCGGCAGCATCACCCGGCCGGTGGCGCCCGCGGCGTTGGTGGGTTCCGGGGGATCCGGCTGATCTGTCGGGTCGGCGGGCGGTTCGAGCGTGGCGGCCGGATCGGTGGCCAGCACGATGCCGCCGTGCGGGCCCGGGCCGGGGAGCGGCACGGAGCGGGTCTCGTCGGAGAAGTTCGCGGCCACCAGCACCGCGCCGCGGTCGAGGACCAACCAGCGCTCCTCGTCGTCGACCTCGACCGCCACGGCGTCCATCCGCGGATCGGTGAGCGCTGCCTGTTCGCGGCGCAGCGCGAGCAGATCCCGGTAGAGCGCCAGCATCTCGCGGTGGCCCGGCTGCTGCGGCTCGGACCAGTCGAGTTTCGATCGTGCGAACGTCTCCGGGTCCTGCGGGTCGGGCACCTGCGCGGTGTCCCACCCGTGCCGGTCGAACTCGGCGAACCGGCCCTGCCGGGTCTTCTCGCCGAGATCCGGCTCCGGGTGCGACGTGAAGAACTGCCACGGGGTGCCGGCGGCCCACTCCTCGCCCATGAACAGCATCGGGGTGAACGGGCTGGTCAGCAGCAGCACGGCGGCCAGCGCGAGGCGGCGGGGGTCGACGGTGGCCGGCAGCCGATCTCCGGAGGCACGGTTGCCGATCTGGTCGTGGTCCTGGGCGAAGACGACCAGACGCCACGCTTCGACGGCGCCGGTGTCGATGGGGCGGCCGTGACGCCGTCCGCGGAAGCTGGAGTAGCTGCCGTCGTGGAAGTAGCCGTCGGTGAGTGTCTTGGCCAGCGCGCTGAGCGGTGCGAAATCGGCGTAGTAGCCGGTGGTCTCGCCGGTGATGGCGACGTGCAGCGCGTGGTGGAAGTCGTCGTTCCACGAGGCCGTGAGCCCGTAGCCGCCGGCGGAGCGCGGGGTGAACAGCCGCGGGTTGTTCATGTCGGACTCGGCGATCAGGGTGAGTGGCCGTCCCAGCTCGGCGGCGAGCTCGTCGACCTCGGCGGCGAGTTCCTCCAGCAGCGGGACGGCGCGGGAGTCGACCAGGGCGTGCACCGCGTCCAGCCGCAGCCCGTCGACGTGGTAGTCCGCCAGCCACATCCGGGCGTTGTCCAGGATGTAGCGGCGCACCTCGTCCGAGTTCGGCCCGTCCAGGTTGACCGCCGCACCCCACGTGTTGGACGCGTCCTCGCGCAGGTAGGGGCCGAACTCCGGCAGGTAGTTGCCGGACGGCCCGAGGTGGTTGTAGACCACATCCTGGATGACGGCCAGCCCGCGTTGATGGCAGGCGTCGACGAGGCGCTGGTAGCCCGCCGGGCCGCCGTAGGGTTCGTGGACCGCGAACCAGAGGACCCCGTCATAGCCCCAGTTGTGCACGCCGTTGAAGGCGTTGACCGGCAGCAGCTCGACGGTGGTGACGCCCAGTTCCGCCAGGTGGTCGAGTCGTTCGATGGCAGCGTCGAACGTGCCGGCGGGCGTGAAGGTGCCGATGTGCAGCTCGTAGATGACGGAGCCGTGCAGTTCACGCCCCCGCCAGTGCTCGTCGCCCCAGCGAT
>CAZIIX010000396.1:0-2403 GCA_964539345.1 uncultured Actinomycetes bacterium
CCGCCACGCCGACCGGCGCACCGCCGACCGACACGCCGCCGCGCCGCTCCCCCGGCGCGTCGCACCACGGGTCGTCGACCATGCTCGCGACGTTCCTGGGGGTGTGCGCCGTGCTGGCCGGCAGCACCGCGATCACGCCGCTGATCATCGGCCACTCCTGGCTGCTGCCGGTGGTCGAGGTGGTCGCGATCGTCTGGCTGGTCGGGGTCGGCGGGCGGCTGCTGACCGTGCCGGCCGCCGTCATCGTTCCGCTGCAGGCCGTCGGCATCGTCATCGCGGCGACCAGTCTGTTCCTCAGCAGCGGCATCGCCGGAGTGCTGCCGGGCCCGGCGGCGCTCGGCGAGGGCCGGGAGCTGCTGGCCGCGGCGTGGGAGGAGATCCTCCGCACGGCGCCGCCCGCCGACGCGAGCAATGGGATGGAGCTGCTGCTGACCCTGCTCATCGGGCTGGTGGCGCTGGTGGTCGACGTGCTGATCGCCGAGGTCCGCGCGCCCGCGCTGGTGGCCCTGCCGCTGCTGGCGCTGTACTCCGTCCCGGCCTCCATCGCGCGAGACATGTTGCCCTGGTACACGTTCGTCGCCCCGGCCGTCGCGTACGCCGCGCTGCTGGCGGTCTCCCGCGGAGCCGCCGACCGGCGCCCGACCGCGCGGATGGCCGGATCCACGATCGCCGGCGGCACCGCGATCGCCGCCATCGCGATCGTCGGGGCGCTGCTGCTCGCGGACTCGACGACGGCCATCGGCACCGAGGGCAGGATCCCCCGGGGCGGCCACGGCCCCAGCGATGTCGGGGTCAGCCCGTGGGCGCTGCTCCGCGGGGACCTACGCCAGCAGCACCCGGTGGACACGCTGCGGGTGACGGGCCTGGACCAGCCCGCCTACCTGCGCACGTTCTCGTTGGACAAGTGGGAGGCCGGCCGCGGTTTCGTGCTCGGCGGCATCGACTCCGACGATGCGGACGTCACCGGCGCCCTGCCGGACGCGCCGGACCCGGACGACCGCAGCGAGACCGTCACCATCACACCGCAGAGCTACCGGGCGAAGTACCTGCCCATCTACCTGGGCACCACCTCGCTGGGCGATCTGAGCCATTCCTGGGACTACGACCGCAAGCTCGAGACGGTGTTCCGCACCACCCCCGTCACACCGGAGCCGTACACCGTGGTGGCCAATATCGGGCCGGTCTCCGCCGCGGAGCTGCGCACCGAGGACGTGCACAGCGACGGGCCGCTCACCGACAGCACGGGGGTTCCCGACCAGGTCGTGTCGCTGGCGAAGTCGCTGACCCGCAACGCGGACAGCCCCTTCGACGCGGTCGAGCGCGTCCTGGACTACTTCACCAACCCCGCCAACGGGTTCACCTATTCGCTCACCACGGCGGAGGGCAACTCCGGGGACGCGCTGCTCGATTTCCTGACCAACAAGCAGGGCTACTGCGAGCAGTACGCCGCCGCGATGACGATCATGCTGCGCACGGTGGGCATCCCGGCCCGCGTCGGAATCGGGTTCACCCAGGGGACGCGTCAGGCCGACGGCAGCTACCAGATCACCTCCACCAACGCGCATGCCTGGGTGGAGGTGCGGTTCGACGGGGCCGGCTGGGTCAGCTTCGATCCGACGCCGTCGGCGAGCGGTCAGGGCGGCCTGCAGGGGTTCACCGAGAACGAGTCCCCCGGCGGCGGTGCCGGCGAGGACGGGGCGGCCACCAGCGAGTCGGCGCCGCCGTCCACGTCGGCGTCGGCCGAGCAGGATCCGCTGGACGACGCCGTCCCGGACCGCGGCCAGATCATCCCGGACGCGTCGGACGCGCAACCGGGCCAGGCGGCGGATGCGACGGAGTCGGGGGCGTGGGGCGCCTGGCTGTCCTGGGTGCTGATCGGTATCGCGGCGTTCGCCGTCGCGGTCGTGCTGATCGGCGGCCCGGCATGGGTGCGGTCGCGTCGCCGCCGGCGTCGGCTGGCCGCGGCCACCACCGGTCGTCATGGTGCCGGGGCGGCGGCCTGGGACGAGATCACCGATTCGATGATCGACCACGGCATGGCGCCGGACGGCACGTCATCGGCGCGGCGGATCGCCAACGAGCTGGCCCGCGCGACGCACCTGACCACGGCGGATCGCACCGAGCTGCGCACCGTGGTAATGGCGGCCGAGCGTGAATGGTACGGCTCCTCGGACGGGCATGACGAGGATCTGGCGCCGGGCGTGCGAACGGTGATCGACGGACTTCGTCGGGCTCGGCCGCTGACGGCACTCGATCATCTGCTGCCGCGGTCGCTGCGGCGATCCCGCGTGGAGTGATGCCGACCGGTCGAAGGATCGTGAGGGGACGCCCGCGGGTCCGGGGATGGAGCGCTCGCGCCGGGGAGCGGCGCGGCGGCGCCGGGCTACTGATCCTCGATGCGGC
>CAZIIX010000397.1:0-2398 GCA_964539345.1 uncultured Actinomycetes bacterium
TCGCGGCCACTGCCATTCGTGCTGGACGCACCGTGGACTCCTTTCGATCAGTTGCCTGTCGTGTCAGGGACGGTGATGCTCAGATGAGCACCACCGCGCTCTGCTGTTGCAGGTCAGTGTGGTTGTGAACGGCGTCACTGTCAAGGCCAATTTGCAATAATGAGATCTTGCATGCTCAAATGAGCGACACTGGTACCGTAGGGCCCAGCAGGGCCGGCCACCGCCTCGCACCGGAGCACCCACAGTGACGGCGGGTGCGGCACTGGCCGGGGCGCTCGGCACGGGCGCCCGACACCACGGCAGTCATGCCGCGACACGCAAAGGACCCTCCGATGACGTCGGACCCGCAGGAACCATCGCTGCGCAGCGAGCTGATCACCGCTGCCGCGATCGCGCGCCGACACTATCTGGACAACCGCAGCAAGATCGAGATCGCCACGGAACTCGGCATTTCGCGCTTCAAGGTGGCCCGGCTGCTGGAACTGGCGCGCTCCGAGGGCCTGGTCACGATCGAGGTGCGCGATCCGCGGGGTATCGACGGCGACCTGTCCGAGGCGCTCCGGGTGCGGCTGGGCATCGAGCGGGCCCTGGTCGTCGACGTGGACAGCAGCCCGCGCTCGCAGGTCGGCGCGCTGGCCGCGCAATACCTGCAGGACACCGTGCAGCCCGGCATGAGCATCGGCCTGGCCTGGTCGCGGTCCACCCAGGCGCTGGCCGAACACTTGGGCAAGTTGGCGCCGTGCACCATCGTGCAGCTGTGCGGCGTCGTCGCGCAGGCCTCCGGTGAGGAGCACAACGTCGAGCTGGTCCGCCGCGCGGCGCATCGGGCGGGTGTCGCCGCCATGACGTTCTACGCCCCGCTGGTCGTCCCGGACGCCGCCACGGCGTCGACCTTGCGCCGCGATCCGGGCATCTCGGCGGCGTTGGGCCGGTGCGGCGAGCTGTCCATGGCCGTCATCGCGGTCGGCATGTGGGCGCCGAGCGAGTCCACCGTCTACGACGCGCTGCCGGCCGATCAGCGCGCGGAGTTCGGTGAGCGCGGGGCGCTGGCCGAGACGTGCGGGATCCTGGTCGACGCCGAGGGCAAGCTGCTGGCCGACGGCCTGCAACACCGCACCATCGCCGTGACGGCCGACCAACTGCGCGGCACCGACGACGTGGTGGCACTGGCCACCGACCCGGAGCGGGTACCGGCCGTCCTGGCACTGGCACGCAGCGGGCTGATCTCCACGCTGATCACGCACCGGGCGTTCGCGCAGGAGATCCTGGTGCAGCCCGAGGCCGCGCCGTGACCGGGCCCGGGGCGCCGCGATTCGTCTCCCTGGGCGAGGCGCTGGTCGACGTCGTGCAGGGCGATGACGGCCGGTTCGATGCGCTGCCCGGCGGCAGTCCGTTCAATGTGGCGCTGACCCTGGGCCGGCTCGGCGCCCGCGTCGACTTCGCCGGCCACTGCGGGACCGACCGGTTCGGCGACCTGCTCACCACGACCCTGCATGACGCAGGGGTCGGGCTGGAGCGTTTCGGCAGGCTGCACGCGCCGACGTCGCTCGCGATGGCGGTCCTCGACGACGAGGGCCGCGCCGACTACCAGTTCTACTTCGCCGGCACCGCAGGGTTGCAGCTCGCCGGTCTGGGCGCGATGGCGCTGCCGGACGTGCTGCACACGGGCTCGATCGCCAGCTGGCTGCCACCGGCGGCCGACGCGGTGCAGGACCGGATGCGGGCGGCGCGCGGCGGGGGATCGACCCTACTGAGCTACGACCCCAATCTGCGCGCCGCGCTGATCGAGGACACCGACGCCGCGCGGGAGCGGGTCGAGCAGTGCCTCGCGCTGGCCCATCTGGTCAAGGCCAGCGATGACGACGTGGCGCTGCTCCATCCCGGCCGGCCGCTCGACGAGGTGGCCGCCGACTGGTGCGCGCTCGGAGCGGACCTGGTCGTGGTCACCCGCGGCGCGGCGGGCGCGGTCGCGTTCGGCCCCGACGGGCAGCTCGCGGAGATCCCCGGGGAGCCGATCGAGGTCGTGGACACCGTCGGCGCCGGCGACTCGTTCGCCGGTGGACTGCTATGGGCGCTCGGTGCCGCGGGGCTGGGCACTCCCGACGCGCTGCACGGCGCGATCACCGATCGGCATGACGAGGTTCGCGCCGTGCTCCGCACGGCGGTGGCCGTCTCCGCCATGACCTGCCGGCGGGCCGGGGCGGATCCGCCCACCGCGCAGGAACTGGCGACGTGGCAGGCCGAGCGGGGCACCGCGAGGCCCGGCGATGCGGCCGCGAGACTCGACGGGGATGTCCCGGGCGACATGCCGGCCGCACGGTAACGAGGCCGGCGCGACGAACAGGTGCGCCCGGCAGGATTCGAACCTGCGACCTGAGGATTAGAAGTCCCCTGCTCT
>CAZIIX010000398.1:0-2395 GCA_964539345.1 uncultured Actinomycetes bacterium
CGAGACCTGGCTGGCGGTGGCGTCCAGGTTGGCCGCGATCGGCTTGAGGATCGGGTCGACCAGGCCGATGCCCATGAACGAGACCATGGCCGCGAACGCCACGACCCACACCGCGACCGGCTGGCCGGTGCGGGCGGTGCCCTCCGGGGTGGTGCCTTCCGGGGAGGTGCCCTCGGGGATGGTGGCCTCGGGGATGGTGGCGCCGTGGACGGAGGCACGCGGGATGGTGACGCCGTTCAGGGTGATGGCGCCGTCGGAGGCGGCGGGACCGCCGACCTGCGCGGCGTCGGCGGACGTATCGATCATGTCGCTCACGCGATGGTGCTCCTGCACTGGGTTGTGATGGGGCCAGGTGTATTAGTTAGCCAAGCGAAATGTTACTCGCCGATCCGGCTGAGGCGGTAGCCGACGAGGTGTGACATTCCCGAAACCGGCCCGCGTGCAGCGCATCGATGACGCGGCCGGGGCGATCGGCACGTCCTTATCCGTCGGATCGCCGACGGGCAGCCACATGGCGGTGGGCGCGACGGGCCTTCGCCCGGCTCGGTGTCACACCCGCCCACTGGCGGACCTCGGCTTCGGCGCGGTCCGCCCAGGCCACGGTGTGCTGGCCCCAGCCCCACAGGTAGTCCCAGACCAGCGCCCTGATGTGCAGTTGGTCGATGAACGGATGTGATTCGTCCAGATACGCGTCGGCGATCCGTCTGCCGTGCTCGAGCATCTGCTGTGCCTGCTCGCGGGCGGCGGCGATGGCCCGCAGCAGGTCGTCCCGGGTACCGGATTCGGCCAGGAACACCCGCAGGATCGGTTCGTTCTCCATCGCGACACCCCCGACCGGCTCGCCGAGCCACTGGCGGATCGCGTCCCGCCCGGCCGCCGTGATCTCGTAGGTCGTTCGCCGCCGGCGTCCCGTGCTGCCGGCCCGTGCCGTTATCAGGCCGGCACCGGCCAGCTTCTTCAGCTCGCGATAGACGTGGCTCTCGGCGCGCGGCCAGAAGAATGCCAGATTCCCGGTCATGGACTTGGCGAGTTCGTAGCTGCTCTGCTCGCGCCAGGCGATCTGCCCGAGCAGCGCGGCGCCGGTGGCCGTCAGTGTCGACATCTGCTTGACGATACTCACCATGAGAGTATTCTGCAGACTATCAAATACTCTCAATGAGAGTATGCATCGCGGATGGAGGAGCTATGACGACCGACAACATCCATGTGGTGCAGCGGATCTACCAGGCATTCGGTCGTGCGGATGTCGCGACGATCCTGGACTGCCTGGCGGACGACGTGGAGTGGGACACCTGGGATGCGCCGAGCGACCTGCGCGCGTCGATTCCGTGGCTGACGCCGTTGCACGGCAGAGCAGAGGTCCCGCGCTTCTTCGCGGCGCTGACCGCGGCACTGGAGATCACCGATTTCCAGGTACGGGACCTGCTGTCCAGTGCGAACCAGGTCAGCGCGGAGGTCGCCTTCGACGCGCGCCACAGGTCGACCGGGTCCGTGGCGCGCATCGAGGAGATGCATCTGTGGACGTTCGACGAGGCCGGCAGGGTCTGCCGCTACCGGGACTACTTCGACACGGCCAAGGATGTCGAGGTGCTCATGCCGGTCGCCGGCTGACACGCGCGGCCGCGACAAGGCGAGGCGGCGGCAGGCCAGGCCCCGGCCCGGTCGATTGCGGCGCCGGAAGGGCGCCGACAGGCCGGGCCCCGGGCCGGTCGCGCGGGGCGCCGGATGGGCGGCGGCGTCGAGTCACACGCGTCCCCGCAGTCACCGGCGTCACGCCCGTTCACTACGCCAAACGGATGAATGGACCACAACACCGCGTTGCGCCAATCGGTGGGGTCGCGACACGCCGGGCGCGACTCGCCGAGGAATTGCCCACAGAGGTTATACACAGCAAAACCAAGGTCAACAAATGTCGTGACCTGCATAAACAGTGGATCTTGGTCAAGTTGTGCACAGTTAGTCCACACCCGGTGGGGACACGCACCTGCGACGATCCACCGTCATCCACATTCTGTCCCCCGAATAGTCCACATGCCGATTTGGCGTGGCCAAGAAGGTGTCCTACCGTTCGCTCAGTTGTGTCTTTCGAGGGCCCGGAACAAGCGTCGCGAGCCACTGTCGGACCCCTGCGATAGACCTACGGCTGAAGCACGACTAGTCGGTAGGAGGCGTGGCTCGATGACGGTGGCCGATGAGCGGTGGCAGGGGGCGCCAACCGACGAGAGCAGTGGGCGCGATCGGCAGCCGCCGCAGGATCTGGCGGCCGAACAGTCCGTCCTCGGCGGGATGCTGCTGAGCAAGGATGCCATCGCCGACGTCGTCGAGACCGTCAGGTCGGCCGACTTCTACAAGCCGGCGCACGCGCTGATCTATGACGCGATCCTGGACCTGTACG